>JBDLJM010000064.1 GCA_039714315.1 Bacteroidota bacterium
TAGACTTTGAACTTTAGACTTTGAACTTTAGACTTTAGACTTTAGACTTTAGACTTTGAACTTTAGACTTTGAACTTTAGACTTTGAACTTTAGACTTTAGACTTTAGACTTTAGACTTTAGACTTTGAACTTTAGACTTTAACCCCTTCCTCAAATCAACCCCTTATACATACTGCGTATTATACCGTCGACCAATCCTATTTTTGGAACATGCATAATCTTTGCTCCTGACCACTCCATTGCAGATAAATAAATTTTTGTTGCAGGAATTATAACATCGGCACGATCCTCATTTAATCCAAGCTCCTCCACCCGTTGCTCGAAAGTGAAGCTCTTTAAGTAATTCAGTTTTGCAAAAAGATATGCAGACGAAATAGTACTTCCTTCGTGACGTCCCGACATTTTAAATATCTTATTGATATTTCCTCCTGAACCAATTGCTTCAATTTTGTCTAAACCTACTGTTTTATCTTTTATCCATTTCTCTATCTTTTTCCACACACCATCTTCCACCTTGTTGTTTAAAAGACGAACTGTTCCAATCTTAAAGCTTTTGGCACCAACAATCTCTCCTTTCGAAAATATTGTAATTTCTGTACTTCCGCCTCCAACATCAATATAAATATAAGACTTGTCTTTATCTATCAGGTCTGATAGTTTTGTAGAAAAAATAATTGCTGCTTCCTTTTTCCCGTCAATTACTTCAATATTAATCCCGGATTTATCTTTTATTTCATCAACCAGCTTAGGTCCGTTTTCAGCATTTCTCATTGCAGAAGTTGCCATTGCTCTATAATCAACCACATTATGAACATTCATTATATGTTTAAAAGCCGACATAGCATCAATCATGCGTTTATAATTATTTCCAGAAACAGCACCTTTTACAAATACATCCTCGCCAAGTCTGACTGGCAACCTTATCAGGGCCACCTTCTTCACAACCGCACCACCTTCTTTCTTTATTACATTTGCAATCATTAGTCTGACAGCATTGGACCCAATATCAATTGCAGCATATTTTTTTGCACTCATTCTCTTCCCTTTTTTACCGTAATTTTACCATCTTAAAAATAATAAATAATCCTGTATGAATGTCGCAGTATACAAACTTTGTATATGTATTTTTCCGATTCACAGTTAATTGTCTTTTCCTATCTTATCCTTATAATACTCGAAAGTTGTAAAATGGGTACGCACTTTCTTATCGCTTGTTTTCCTGTACTTATTACTGCTCTTTTCTGAAAACACCCTTGCTTTTGTATTATCATTCCAAATAATATCAAAGGTATCTCTTATTTCCCGCTGTATATTTTTATCCAAAATCGGGCAGGTTACCTCTACCCTATGGTCAAGGTTTCTGGTCATAAGATCGGCTGATGAGATAAATACTTTTTCCCTTCCGCCATTTCCAAAAATATACACCCTCGGATGCTCTAAAAACTTATCTACTACACTTATAACTTCTATATTTTCACTTAATCCCTTCACTCCCGGTATTAATGAGCAAATCCCCCTAACTATTAATCTTATTTTAACTCCGGCCGAACTTGCTTCATAAAGTTTATCAATAATTCGCACATCAACAAGAGAGTTCATTCGCATATGGATATAGGCCTCTCCATCATTTTTAGCTATTGCGATCTCATTATTAATCATCCGCTCAAACTCTTTTCGCGTAAAATGCGGCGACACAATAAGATGTTTATACTTATTAATTCTATAATTAGCATTAAAGAAATCGAAAATCATATCAACATCTTTCAACAATAACTGATTAGAAGTAAACAAAGTATAATCGGTATAAACCTTTGCCGTTGATTCGTTAAAATTACCTGTACTTATAAAACCGTATCTCACAAATTCACTGGCTTCTTTACGTTCAATTATACATATTTTAGAGTGAACTTTTAAACCTTTTACTCCAAAGATCAATTCTATACCTTCAGTTTTCATTTTCTCGGCCCAGAAAATATTGGCCGCCTCATCAAACCTCGCACGCAATTCAATTTGTACAATAACTTTCTTTCCGTTTCTCGCTGCGTTTATTAAAGCATTTACAACTCTTGAATCGTCAGCTACACGGTAGAGTGTTATTTTAATAGACTGAACTTTAGGATCAAGTGCCGCTTCTTTTAAAAAACTAATTAAATATGAAAAATTATGATAAGGCGTATATAGTAAATAGTCCTTAATTTTTACCTGATCAATCAAACTTTTAGACAAGTCAAAACCAACTATAGGAAGATTATTTACCTTCTCATACTCCCATTCTGCCGGCCCGAGATTAGGAAATTTCATATAGTCTTTCTTATTGTGGTACCTTCCACCGGGAGCAATATTATCGAACCTGTCAACCCCCATTAACTTTTTCAGCCTATTTAGAAAATTCTCCGAAATCCTATCCTCGTATATCAACCTTACTGCCTCACTGCTAACGCGTTTTTTTAAACTACGCGATACTTTATCTATAAAACTTCTCGAAATATCATTATCAATGTCAAGTTCGGCATCACGGGTAATTTTTATTGTAGCAGCCTTAAACTGATGATAATCGAAAAAACGAAAAATATAATCCATATT
The DNA here is from genome assembly GCA_039714315.1 of Bacteroidota bacterium. Lineage (NCBI taxonomy): Bacteria > Pseudomonadati > Bacteroidota > Bacteroidota bacterium. Next base: position 2,585 of record JBDLJM010000064.1, read on the forward strand.
GAATCTTATAAGGTCATCCAACAACATTATATACTGTTCCTTACCATCTGACGGAATTACGATAAAGCGTCCGTGTTTGTGAGTAGGTATTTCGATTAATGAATATTTCAGCTTTTCTTTATCCAGATTTTTTTTCTGCATTTCGATTGCCAAATAAATAGCCTCATCTTTAAGATTAGGAAATCTATCTATCTGATCGAGCATTATAGTCATCAATGAAGGAGCAACTTTTTCTATAAAATAATCCCTGATAAATTCTACCTGATCGTCTGTTACATTTTTCTCATCTATAACATAAATATCTTCATCTCTCAGCTTATAAATCAATTTATCCAAAAGTTTCTGGACCTTATCATGCTGTTTTAATACAGTAGTAGTTATATCGTCCAGCAACTCTGAAGCGGGCATTCCAAATTCCTTCTTTCCGGATTTCCCGGCAAGAGATATTCTCCTGACATAAGCATATCTGACTCTGAAAAATTCATCCAGATTATTAGAAAATATCCCGAGAAAACGAATCCTCTCAACAAGGGGTACCGATTCGTCTTCTGCTTCCTGCATTACACGATCATTAAATAATAACCAACTCTTTTCTCTGTTTACGTATGGTACCATTACTATGTTAATTAATTATCTATGCTACAAATAGTCTTTTCCTATTTTAGTCAATATTCTTGTTTAGTATCATTTTTGGAGAGATATAATTCAATACATCCCCGCCTTCTTCAATATCTGCCCATCCGGCAACATCAAATTTGATATCAATCAATGCTGATGTTGGGACATTCTCAATATCCATACCTCCTAATTCCCGGGCGAGTAAATTTATTAGCGGGTTATGAAATACCAGCATAATTGTATAATAGCTGTTGTCGACTCCCCTTATAAACTCATAAAACTCTCCGCGATACATTTCATACAAGCTGTTTTCAATAGCTACTTTATCGAACGACACACCTAAATTGTCTGCAAAAATTAAAGCTGTATGAAGCGCTCTATTGGCAGAACTCGAAAATATCTTATCGACACCTTCAACCTTATCTGAAAAATATTCCGAAACCAGGTAGGCTTTATTTATACCCGTCTCCTTTAATGGCCGGTCATGATCATTTACACCAAAATAATCCCATGACGACTTTGCATGACGGACAAGAATAAGTCTCCTCATAAGTTTTTTATTATTCGCAACAATAAAAATAGTAGTTATTAATAAAAGAGACTAATATTAATTGTGAAGTTTTAGTTATGAAAAGTAAATTCTTTTCCTTCGGATGTAATTTCTACATTATCGAAATATTTTTTTGCCTCATCCAAAAAAACATTTCTATCACTATATCTTGCTGAAAAATGCCCTAATAACAATTTCCCTACCTTAGCCTCTCCTGCTACAATTGCAGCCTGCTTAGCAGTTGAATGTCCTGTTGCTTTTGCAAGATCGGCCTTATCCTCTAAAAAAGTACTTTCATGATACAGTAAGTCTATATTCTCTAACCACTTAAACAACTTAATTTCAAAAGCGGTATCCGAACAGTAAGCATAACTTAAAGGCTTGGGAGGATCGAAGGTAAGAGTTTCATTTTTTATTATTTCACCATTATCTGCCACATAATCCTTTCCCAGCTTTAGGTTTCTATAATCACAAACTTCAATACCGTGACTCACAACCGAATCTATATCCAGTTTTCTCTCCTTTATTTTTTCTTCGAAAAGGTAACCATAAGTTTCGATTCTGTGATTCAAAGGAAGCGCTTTTACCGTAAGCTTTTTATCGTCTAAAACAACAACAGGCTCATCTGACGACAGCTCATGAAAATGAATAAAATAAGACAGGTAGGTTTTTGTAATACGAAATTGAGTGATGATAATTTCCTTCAATCCTTTTGGAGAATATACATGCAGGTCTTTTTTTCTATCCAGAAGATGGAAAGACGACAACAATCCCACAAGTCCAAAAAAGTGATCTCCGTGCAGGTGTGTTATGAAAATATGATTTATTTTGGAAAACTTTACTTTGTGTTTACGTAATTGAACCTGTGTTCCTTCGCCACAATCAATCAAAAAATAGCGCTCCTCCATATTTAATACCTGTGCACTTGGATAAGCCCACGAAGTAGGTGTTGCAGAACTACACCCTAAAATTTTTAACGTGAAAGACAATGTGAAACTATTTTATGATTAACCTTTTTGCAAGAATCTGATCATCGTTCTTGATACTATAAAGATACAAACCATTTCGCAGATCCTTCTGACTAAAAGAAACCTTATTACTTCCTACTTTAGCTGTGAATGTCTTCTTAAATTTTAAGTTGCCTATTGCATCTCTAACCTCAAACTCAACCAGTTGAAGCTTACTAGACCAAAACCTCACTTCAGTTTTATTGGAAATTGGATTGGGGTAGTATTCAAGTGCCTTTAACCCTATTTTATCTGACGATGTTTCAAGATCTATGTTTGTATCCTCCCGAATGGAAATATTTTTTATCTCATATCTCCGAACCAGACTTTTTCCCGAGTCAATAGAAAAAGTAGTATTAATTTCTATATCGATATTCGAAGATGAAACTCTCGCAATTCTTCCGTACAATTCAAGGTATAAGCGATAATAATTTTCATCACTATTATCAACAACAGAAGGAGAATACGATAATCCCCGAGGCACGTTGTTAACTCCAACAATACGAAGTTTTTCTATCTTAACCTTTGTGAGACGACCACTCATAGATGTAATCGTATCTTTTGGAATTCTAATCTCCAGTCTATGATTGTAATACTCGCCAACTTTAATATCCGGCAGATCGTAAAAAGGGACAGTATTCAACCAGTAAGTGTTTGTATAATTATCGTCTTGTAATTGGACATTATCATCCTGCCCCATCAATACCGATGAGAATAAAATATATGCAAATACAAAAAAACGTAAATTTTTAATCATAAATTTCTAAAAGCCAAGTTCTCTTTCCAAATCTTCCATTGTCACAATATCAATAGCTTCCTGCATTGACGGGGCAACGGATAACGAATCTTCAACATCGTCTGCAGAAACGTTCGACATAACAACTACAAACGACATGCCATTCTGTTTATGTATGTTGGATAATTGGTGAATTTTTTCCAATTGAGACTCAGAAATAGCCAACTCTGACACTTCAACCACCAGACTATCAGAGCTATACTCTGACAAATCACTTTCCAGAAAATTTACAATATTCTCAAAAGATTTTTTTTCACTAAACAGTATATAGTTTTCTTTAATTTCTTTTTCCATTGATTTAGGATAATTATCTGTTAATTTTCGAAGCCAGTAAGTACAAAACAGCCATTCTGATTGCAACACCGTTTTCTACCTGGTCTAGTATTATTGACTGAGAAGAATCGGCAACTTCACTTGTAATTTCAACTCCTCTGTTAATCGGGCCGGGGTGCATAATTGTAATCTCCTTATCAAGAGAATTCAACAAATCCATATTTACACCATACATTTGAGTATACTCACGGATAGAAGGAAAATATTTCAAATCCTGACGTTCGTGCTGAACCCGCAACATATTTGCTACATCAGCCCATTCCAAAGCTTTTCTAAGATCGCTTTCTACTTTCACCCCTAAAGTATGAATGTATTTTGGCAAAAGTGTTGAGGGACCACAAACCATAACCTCTGCTCCCAGAAGGTTAAGCGCATGAATATTAGAAATCGCCACGCGCGAATGAAGTATATCCCCAACAATCACAACTTTCTTACCTTCTACATCTCCAAATTTCTCTCTTATAGAATATGTATCTAAAAGTGCCTGTGTAGGATGTTCATGGGCCCCATCACCTGCATTAACAATACGTGCATCAATATGTTTCGACAGAAAAACTCCTGCACCCGGATTAGGATGTCTCATCACAACCATATCGACTTTCATCGACAAAATATTATTTACGGTATCAACCAGAGTTTCTCCCTTTGATACAGACGATGATGATGCGGAAAAGTTAACAACATCGGCCGAAAGTCGTTTCTCAGCCAGTTCGAATGAAAGCCTGGTTCGTGTACTATTCTCGAAAAATAAATTTGCAATTGTCAAATCGCGCAGAGAAGGAACCTTTTTAATCGGTCTGTTAATTACCTCCTTAAAATGATCGGCTGTTGAAAAAATTAACTCTATATCTTCTCTCTTTAGTCCTTTTATTCCCAAAAGGTGATCTACACTTAACTGACCCATATAAGTTAATCGTTTTTTTGTTCAAAATAAACTCCATCAATACCATCCTGTTCCTGCCATTTCACCAATACTCTCTCATCGGCATAAGCATCAACCTTTCGCCCTCTATAATCCGGTTGAATAGGCAAACTACGACTAAACCTTCGATCTACCAAAACCAATAATTCGATATTCCTGGGTCTTCCAAACGACTGAATTGCCGTAAGGGCTGCCCTTACGCTACGTCCTGAAAAAAGCACATCATCAATAAATACGACATTTTTATCTTCAACCAAAAAATCAATATGAGTTTTATTAGCTTCTATTGGCTCATCTCTTCGCCTAAAGTCATCGCGGAAAAATGTTATATCCAGATATCCCAATTCAACATCAGAAAAGCCATATGACTTATTAAGGATTGTCTTTATACGATCTGCAACAATTGTTCCTCTGGGCTGCAAGCCAATTAATACAGTATCTTTAAAATCACTGTGATTTTCAACCAACTGACAGGCTAAGCGCTCTAATGTTACTTCAATATCTTTTTCTCCTAATATTATTTTATGAGCCATTCTTATAAATATTTAAGTACTTATGAGTACTTATGAGTTATGAGTACTTATGAGTTAAACACTTTTATTTTAACTTATTACTTATTGACGTAAAAATAGCCAGTATTTCGTTAGCTTCCTCTAAAATCGGTTTAAATTTTTCATGCATACCCCACTCAGTATCCCAAATAATCATCCAAAAGTAATCACAATTAAGCTATACACAAAAAAAAATCCCTTAACAATTGTTAAGGGATTTTGAAATTATAAACAAAGGGCAATATTATTTACCACCTTCCATTTTCTTTTTCAAATCAGCCAAAGCATCTAAATCACCTAAAGTAGATTTTTCAGATTGTTGTGCAGCAGCAGCTTTTTTCTTGTTCTCTTTCACATTTTTAGTTTCAATTTCTTTGAAAATATTTGTGTGAGAAAGCACGATACGCTTGAATTCTTTGTTGAATTCAATTACTTTAAAGTCTGCAGCTTCACCTTTAGTAAGGCTGTTTCCGTCTTCTTTAACAAGGTGACGAGATGGAATAAATCCTTCAACGTCTTCTTCTAACATAACAGTAGCTCCTTTGTCGTTTGCATCTTTAATAGTTGCATTTACAACAGTGTTAAGAGTGTATTTTTCCTCGTATTTATCCCAAGGATTTTCCTGTGTATGTTTGTGACTCAAGCTCAAACGACGTGAGTTAACATCCAATTCAAGAACCTGAACATCTAATTTTTGTCCAATTTCACAGAATTCTGATGGGTGCTTGATTTTTTGAGTCCAAGAAAGATCAGAAATATAGATCAATCCGTCGATTCCTTCTTCTAATTCAACGAATACTCCGAAGTTAGTAAAGTTACGAACGATACCTTGGTGTTTAGAACCTACAGGGTACTTCATTGTAATATCAGTCCAAGGATCTTGCGATAATTGCTTAATACCAAGTGACATTTTACGATCTTCTCTATCTAGAGTCAATACCTGAGCTTCTATTTCATCACCAACTTTTACGAAATCCTGAGCAGAACGTAAGTGAGTTGACCATGACATTTCAGAAACGTGGATCAATCCTTCTACACCAGGAGCGATTTCGATAAATGCACCGTAATCAGCAAGAACAACTACTTTACCTTTTACAGAATCACCTACTTTAAGGTCAGCACTCAATGCATCCCATGGGTGAGCTTGTAATTGTTTCAATCCAAGTTGGATACGAGTCTTAGCCTCATCAAAGTCTAAGATTACAACGTTAAGTTTTTGATCTAATTCAACAATTTCTGATGGGTGGTTAATTCTAGACCAAGAAAGATCTGTAATGTGAATTAATCCGTCTACTCCACCTAAATCGATAAATACACCGTAAGATGTGATATTCTTAACTGTACCTTCAAGTACCTGACCTTTTTCAAGTTTAGAGATAATCTCTTTCTTCTGAATTTCAAGATCAGCTTCGATAAGTGCTTTGTGAGATACAACAACGTTTTTGAATTCGTGGTTGATTTTTACAACTTTGAATTCCATTGTTTTCTCAACGTACTGATCGTAGTCGCGAATTGGTTTAACATCAATTTGAGAACCCGGTAAGAATGCTTCGATTCCGAATACGTCAACGATCATACCACCTTTAGTTCTACATTTTACGAAACCATTTACAATAGTTCCTTCATCGTGAGCTTTGTTAACATTATCCCAAGCTTTGATAGCTCTAGCCTTACGGTGAGAAAGTACCAACTGCCCTGTTTTGTCTTCACGTTGATCGATAAGTACTTCTACTTTGTCTCCAACAGCTAAATTAGGGTTGTAACGGAATTCATTAAGAGAAATAACTCCTTCAGACTTTGAGTTAATGTCAATAATAGCTTCACGGTCGTTCATACGAACTACAGTTCCTTCTACTACGTCACTTTCAACAACGTCTCCTAGAGATTCTTCGTAAAGTTTCTCCATTTCTTCCCTTACTTTTACGTCAGTATCTTCGATACCAGCTTCAAATGCAGCCCAATCAAAATTTGCGAATTGGTCTTGCTCTTCGATATTTTTATTTTCCTCTGACATTTCGGAAAATTTGTTTTGTATCTCAGTAATATTACAGGACTTAGCAAACTCTTCTGAGAGTGTTTAAATAATTTAGTTTCAACCCTTTCTGTCCTGATTAGCGCTCAAAAGGCGTGCAAAAGTACAAATAAATTTTCTTATAACCAAAATAGACGTCAGGCTTTACAATTCTCATTTACAAACAGTTCTGATACTTTAGGAAAACTGAGATTATGAGATTAGAAGATTATCAATTTTCCTTCTTTTATCCCGGCTTTCGAAAAAAACTAATAACACTGGCAAGTATTATTCGCTAATAATAATATTTTTTTACTCATGATTGCTTCGCTTATTTCTATAACTAAGGTATTAAAACGGTATTAACCGAAAATATTTACAGAACAAAACTACAGCCGAAAGCCACTTTAGCCGGCAAAAAAAAGCCTGTACAAACATTGCACAGACTTCTTATTTTATAAGGTTTTATAATTTATTGCCTTCTTTTTGCAGAAAACAAATCTGTTAAACTTCACCTTTTGAACTCTCTTTCTGATTATTATCTGCAAAGGTATGGCTTTCTGATTTTGCAAGTAAATCCAGGAGAATGTCATTATTCAACTTAGTCCCGTTTACCATATTGGTAAGAACTATAATAGTTTTATCGTCTTCGATAGATCTGATAAAATAACTTTTAAATCCTCGCCACCATCCGTGATGATAAATAAGTTTTTTGCCATTATATTCAGCCAGCCTCCACCCTAACCCATAAGGTTTTCTGAACGACTTAGACCTGTTGGTATATGCTTCTGTTATAGTTGAATCGGAAAGCAATTTTCCACTCCTCAATCCCTGATCAAATTTATACAGATCTCCAACCGTAGAATACAATCCTTTATCGCCATGAACCCCATCCAGAAAAAATGGAGTATAGGGACGTCGTTTATTTTCATAGCCCGTAGCTTCATCATGATCTGCCAAGCTATCTATTGTATACAAATAGCTGTTCTCCATATCCAGCGGTTCAAATATATTCTCATCTAAAAACTCCTCAAAACTCTGCCCTGAGGCTTTTTCAACTATTGAAGCGAGAAGTTCGTAATTTGAATTATTGTAAAAGTATCGCTGATTTGGTCTGTAATAAACAGCGGGTTTATGCTCGACCATCAATCTCAAAACATCATCATTACTCATCAGTGAATCCTGATTCGCCCAATACTTTTCGCTCCAGTAAACATAATTACCCAGTCCGCTTCTATGCGATAATAACTGCTCAACAGTAATACCTTCATACGGAAAATCAGGAATAAATTTCTGGACAGAATCGGAAAGAGATAACTTACCCCGTTCTTTCAACATTAAAGTTGCCACAGCGGTAACAGGTTTTGATACCGAAGCCAACTGGAAACTCGTATTAACACTTAAAGAATCTCTGTATTGAAAATTAGAATAGCCATAAGCTTTTTCAAATATTTTATCGCCGTCGGCAAACAGCACTACCCCATTAAACCTCCCTATTTTATTCCTGTAGGCAAAGAAATCATCAATTCTGCTTACTGCTTCAGGATTAAATTCTTTATTTTTGGAGTGCGATTCAATTTCATCAACAGAAACCAAATAGGATTCCGGCTGATCTGTATTACAAGAAAATTGAGTTCCAAAAAATATTAGGATTAAAAATATATATTTCTTCAAAATGAATGTCTCTTTAGGATATTCTGCGAAATTAGCACATTCAATAATCTAAAACTGTTAAAATATGTTATTTTTACAACTTGCTTTGATCAGTGTATTTTTTTCACACAATATTACAGAATCATCAGCAAATCAATCAGATAACTACAAATCTGATATTGAAAATTGGCAAAATGAACTAAACTCTCAATTCAGAGATAAAGACAACTCCCCACTTACAGAGGAAGGCTTAAGTGTATTTGTAGGATTAAACTTCTACGAAGTTTCTCAAAACTACAAAGTTAAAGCAAAATTTACATTAACTCCTTTTGAACCGGTTTTCAAAATGAAGACTAATACTGCACGGCTTCCCGAATATAAAATATATGGAATTGCCGCCTTTGAACTCAATGGAAAGAAATTTGAATTAAACGTTTATCAAAATCAAAGACTGATGCACATGGAAGGCTATGAAGATTATTTATTTATTCCGTATACCGATCTAACCTCCGGAAACACTTCGTATGCCGGCGGTAAATATATTGAAGCCAGAATACCCAAAACGGATATTTTGATAATTGATTTCAACAAATCTTATAATCCTTATTGCGCATACAACCATAAATATTCATGCCCGATACCTCCGCGCGACAATCACCTGGATATTAGAATAGAAGCCGGAGTTAAGGCCTATACCGACTTAGACGACAAGAGTCATCATTAATCGAAAAAAACGCAAATGTTAAATAACTAAATATTACCTTCGATCTGCAAAAAGTATAAGTAAAAAATCACTACTTTTGCGCCCGCGAAAACTAGTTTATAACAGAAAACAGAACATTAGCATGTTATCAAAAATAATTAGAATTGGATTATCAGTAATATTATTTGCCTTAGGTGTTTATCTGATCACTGAAAGAGAGATAGGTAATGGTATTATGGTTATTTTACTTGGGGCCGTTGTTTTATTTACTTTTTTCAGAAATGAAATGATCCTTTTAGCATTTTGGCACCTTAGAAAACAAAATTTCGAAAAGACTGAAAAATTTCTTGGCTACATCAAGAATCCGGACAAAAGTTTAATAAAATCACAACAGGCATACTACGCTTACCTTATGGGACTGGTAAATTCTCAGAAACAAACGGGTAAAGCTATGGGTGAGGCTGAAAAGAATTTCAAAAAAGCATTGAATATTGGTCTTAACATGGATCACGATAAAGCTATGGCAAATTTACAGTTAGCTGCTTTAGTGATGGCCAAAGGCAGAAAACAGGAAGCTCAGAAGCTTCTTACTGCCGCTAAAAAACTGGACAAATCAAAAATGCTTACCGATCAGATAAAGATGCTGCAGGGACAAATGAAAATGCCTGTTCAGAAAAACATGGATCACTTCAGAATGGGTGGCGGTAAAGGCAGAAGAAGATAGTTTTAAAACCAATGATATTATATTTCGGAGGGTGACTGTCTAAAAATAAAAGATAGTCACCCTCTGTTTTTAAACCAATAATACAAAAGAAATATGGAACAAAGTTTCGCATTTTTTTTAGCCTCTTTCTCCGGGTTATTTGCAATTATGAACCCTATTGCAATGACTCCGTTTTTCATTACAATTACTAAAGAAGCTGATAATGAAACAAAAAAAGAGGTAGCTTTTAAATCAACATTGGTTGCATTTATTGTTGTTTCTGTATTTGTATTAACAGGTTCTTATTTATTTAAGTTTTTTGGCATTACTATTCCGGGATTCAAAATTTTTGGAGGACTATTAATCGCTATGGTTGGGTTGGAAATGGTACAATCTAAAAAGCCATCTACCAAAAACACAAAAGTTGCCTTAAAAGATTTCGATTTAGGTCAGGCTATTTCACCGCTCGCCACACCTATACTGGCAGGCCCCGGAACAATCGTTACCGCAATGAATTATGTTGATCCTGAACAGCCCATATCGGTAATGACAACTATAATATCTTTTGCCATTGTTTCATTATTAACCTATCTCGCTTTCAGATCAAGTGATTTTATAGTAAAAAAGATAGGTGATAACGTAATTCAGGTTATTGCAAAGATCATGGGACTGATTATTGGTGTTATCGGCATTGATATGTTTATATCAGGGGTTAGGATTGCTTTTAATTTATAGACTTAAAAAAACTCGAACTCATCAATCTCATCAAAAGTATCGGGATTCACTACTTCCATCCTAATACTTTCTCCCTCGATTTCGAAAATAACAACTGCATTTTGCGTTGAGAAATTAGATACCATATCGCTCCATGGCATTTCTTCCTGAGCGTAATAAGGAGCTCCGGCAGCGCCATTATTTATTTGCTGTATTGTTCTGCTAAGTTCAATTCTTTTACCTTTCCAGTTATCGGGATACAGGTTTGTTTCCGGACCTACCTCAGTTCTGGCGTAATTATGCTCATCGCCTGTTAAAATAGCTTTTACTTTCTTAGATTTATTTACCAAAAAATCAAGATATTCATCCCTTACATCTATCATACCTTTCTTTACGGCTTTCCCTGCCACATAAGCCCTGACATCATTATTTCCTCCGTAATACATTGCATCGCCGGTATGTCCGCCATTAGGGAAGGTTGGAGTATGCTGGGTAACAAAAATATGGTCTATATCATCGTTCTTTTCCAGCATAGCAATTGTTTCCTTCATCCACTTTATCTGATTCTCCATTAAATAGCCATGAGGCGACCCCGATGTTTCGGGGTATTTTGGCAAGCGCGTTGCGTACCAGTATTCACTGTTAAGCACAACTACCGCAATATTATCGTAAGTGTAGTAAAACACATTTTCTTTATAGCTCGGAAAATCAATTGTTCTTTTCGACGGATCGTAATAAGCTCCGTCTTCGCTGTCAGGTCCGTTGGTCGGCAGTGTGAATTCATCAGCAAATATTGCCTCCATCGACTCTGTTTCGAACGGGAAACGGTCTACTCCCATCGGCCAGGCATTCGGGTCGGGCTTAAACTCATAGGATAAAACCTCATGATTGCCAATTGCGGGAATTATCGGGAAATAATGAGCCCATGGATCAATGGCTCTTTTCCAGTTTGCATATTCGGCCTGCTGTTTTCCCTTGCTTGAATTATACCCGTTTATTAAATCGCCTGTATACTGCATAAACGACACGTCCCTGAGACCGGCGTAAGCCATTATCTTTTTCACAATATAAAAATTAGTACCTCCAAGGTCGCGTTCTCCGCCTCCAATACCCGAACGGGAATCACTGGCATAGGCAAATCTGAACTTTGTTCTGCTACCGGCTTTTGGAGATGTTTTCAGCGAATAATTTTGCTCAAACCCGTCAACTACAACTTTATAAGAATATTTCGTATTTGGTTTTAAACTGTCAACTTTTATCTCGTGCAACACAGCACTTGATGATATTATTTTCCCGTTAATAAAAATTTCAACCTTAGCCGAACGATTGGTTTTCAATCTGAGAATTACTTCATTAGGGTATGACATTGCAACTGAAGGGCCTTCAATAATTGCATCGGCAAGCTCAAACGGACCTTTCCCTTTAAAAGAAACTATTCCTTCGTAAATTAAATTTCCGCTTTCTTCCTGAACCCTATAACCAAAAGTACCCATTCCATTTTCTTCCCAGGAAATCATATCGTACTTCCCTTTCATTTTTGAGATATCGATATCAGCTTTGCCGCCAATTATTTTTGATGTTCTCTTAAAATATACCGGTAAAGGATATTTCATATCATGGTATGGAATAAATCCATAGTAAAGAACTCCCGACTCTACAGCCTTTCCAAAATCGAATGCTATTCCGCTTTCCGTTCCCTTTGGATTACCTATGAGATTAGAGAGTGTTTGTGGAGAGCTATCATAAACTTCTTTTAACTCTTTACCATCAAGATTAAGAGTTAAAACCCCATCTTTATCGAATGATAAATTTGAATACGATTTTGGTATTTTACTATTCTGGCCAACAGCGGCGAATGTTGACAATAAAAACATAAAAGCTATTAATCTCTTCATTGTAGTACAGTTAAATTAGGACAATAAAGTTAATCAATTATAACTAATCAATTTCATCGGCATTTATCAATCCGGGGGCCTGATTGGAGTTTTATCGAAAAAACTTACTTCTACCCATGACAACCTTTTTTAACCGCAAAGTTTCGCAAAGTATTTTTACGTTACGTTGCGGCTAATTTTATATTGTCATCAAAAGCTTGTTTTCCGAAATCCTTGTTTATATTTGTTATTCAAACAGAGCTCCTAAATACTTCCCTTATTTTTTAATGTATTTAGATGCTTTAACAGAATTACAAACTAATAATCTTAAAAATGGAAAATAAAAAATCAATGTTTAGCTATGCCCTGAACCCGGGTGTAATTTTGGGTATTGTATTAATACTTATTGCTGTAATAATTTATGTTATTGGTATTGACCCAATTGAAAACAAATGGGCAGGAATTCCAGCATACTTCGCAATTGCCCTTGTTATTTTTTACTCTCAAAAAAATTACAGAGACCAGCAAAATAATGGATTTTTAAGCATTGGTGAAGCTGTAAAACTTGGAGTGACAATTGCGGTAATAGGAGGTGTTTTTTATGCAATATATAATATTATCTTTGTGACCGTTATTGAACCGGATTTTGTTGAGGATATGCTCTTAAAAACAGAAGAACAGATACTGGAACAGAATCCTGAAATAACTGATGATCAACTTGATATGGCAATGGGAATAACAAGAAAAATATCATCACCTGCTCTTTCAATTCCATTAGCGATTATCGGTAATGCAATTGTAGGGTTAATTTTTTCACTGATAACAGGCTTGATTTTAAAGAAAAGTGATTCACCACTATAAAGAACAGTTATAAAAAATATGGATATTTCGATAGTAATACCTTTATTAAACGAAGAAGAATCTATAAATGAATTATACGATTGGATTGCAAAAGTTATGCAGTCCAATCGTTTTTCGTATGAAATAATTTATGTTGATGACGGAAGCACCGACGAGTCGTTTAAGGTATTAAAAGAACTGTCCGACAAACATCCGGAGGTTAAGATAATTAAATTCCGAACCAACCACGGAAAATCGCAGGCTCTAAACGCTGCATTTAAAACAACAAAAGGTGATGTAGTTATCACCATGGATGCAGATTTACAGGACAGCCCCGATGAAATTCCCGAATTATTCAGGCTGATAAAAGATGATAATATGCATATTATTTCGGGCTGGAAAAAGAAACGCTACGACCCGATCACCAAAACTATGCCCACCAAACTGTTTAACTGGGCTGCACGTAAAACATCGGGATTAACACTTCACGATTTCAACTGCGGATTAAAGGCATACGATGGTAATGTGGTAAAAAATATTGATGTTTATGGTGAGATGCACCGTTACATCCCAATTCTGGCCAAATCGGCAGGTTATACAAAAATCGACGAGAAAGTAGTAGAACATCAGGCCCGAAAATACGGTACTACAAAATTCGGGATAGAAAGGTTTCTTAACGGTTTCCTCGATCTGATATCGATATGGTTCGTAAGCAAATTTGGCAAACGCCCTATGCACCTTTTTGGAGCACTGGGAGTACTTATGTTTTTTATAGGATTTATTGCTGCCGGATATCTGGGAGTGATGAAACTCTACAGACTCGAACATGATCTTCCAACTATCTTGGTAACCGACAATCCTCTTTTCTACATCTCACTTGTTATGATGGTACTGGGAACACAGTTATTCCTGACCGGATTTGTGGCCGAGATGATTTCGCAATCCAGACATAAATCTCCTTTATACCATATTGATGAGTTGGTGAATGTTGAATAGCACTTGAGGGTAA
>JBDLJM010000065.1 GCA_039714315.1 Bacteroidota bacterium
TTGAGTAGTATATAGAGCCAAAAAAAGAGGCTGATTCAGTTAAGAAATGAATCAGCCTCTTTTTTTAGTGCATTGATGAAAGCTTTTTATCAAGCTCTTCTACATATGTTTTGAATTGTCTGTCGGTTTCTGATAAGTTACCTACTGTTTTACAGGCGTGTAAAACGGTGGCGTGATCTCTTTTTCCGATTTGAGTTCCAATTGTTGCCAGTGAAGCTTTTGTAAATCGTTTAGCAAAGAACATTGCAAGCTGACGAGCCTGAACCACGTTTCTCTTTCTCGATTTAGACTGTAAGATGTCGATATCCATTTCAAAGTAATCACAAACTACTTTTTGAATGTATTCGATAGATATTTCTTTGGTCGAATTTTTAACAAACTTCTTAATTACTTTTTTTGCCAGATCAAGTGTTAGACCTTCACGACTAAAAGAAGCATGTGCCAAAAGAGAAATTAAAGCACCTTCCAGTTCTCTGATATTAGTAGTTATGTTGCTCGCGAGGAATTCAACAACTTCATCAGGCATTATGGTTCCATCCTTGTCGTTTTTCGATCTGATAATTTCTAACCTTGTTTCGTAATCCGGAACATTTATCTCTGCAGATAATCCCCATTTGAACCTTGAAAGCAGACGGTTTTCGAAACCTTGCATGTCAACAGGAGCCTTATCGGATGTTAGGATAAGTTGTTTTCCTTTCTGATGCAGGTGATTGAAAATTTGGAAGAAAGCATTCTGAGTTTTCTCTTTGCTCGAGAAAAACTGAACATCATCAATGATCAGTACATCAATCATTTGATAGAAGTTCGTGAAATCGTTACGGTTGTTTTTTCTGGCAGCTTCGGTAAATTGCTGAGTAAATTTTTCAGCAGAAACGTACAAAACAGTTTTTTCGGGATACAGCTCCTTTATTTCAATACCAATTGCATGTGCCAGGTGGGTTTTTCCATTTCCAACACCGCCAAACATAAACAATGGATTAAAAGCTGTTCCTCCGGGATTTTTAGATACTGCAAATCCAGCAGATTTTGCCAGTCTGTTTGATTCACCAACAATAAAATTGTCAAAAGAATAATTAGGATTAAGTTGAGAGTCAACTTTTACTCTTCTAAGTCCCGGTAAAGCAAAAGGATTAACAATTCCATTTATTTCGCCCATCTGTGTTGCGGGCATATTTAATGGTTGTTGCTGAATTGGCTTTGTTCTATTAGAACTAGGTACGTTAATAGTTGCAGGTTTTTGGTTGTCATAGCTGTTGGCCATGACAATACTGTAACGAAGTTTTGCGTCCTTTCCTAAATCTCTGATGATTGCACTTTTAAGTAATTTTACATAGTGCTCCTCGAGCCACTCGTAGAAAAACTTTGAAGGAACCTGGATTGTCAGTTCGTCTTCAGAGAGTTTTACTGGAGATATTGGTCTGAACCATGTGTTGAATACCTGTTCTTCAACATTGTCACGCACAAATTCCAGACAACTATCCCATACGGATTTAGCAGTTTTTTTCATTTAATTAACAAATCTTCACTTATAATTAGTAGTTATTCTCAAATCAGGAAATCAATACAAATTTGAGAATATATTTTCCCCTTTGTCTTGACAAATATGTGGATTAAATAGTTTAAAAAAAAGTTGATTTGCTATTGATTATTTAAAAATAAAGTTCCATATTTAGCGATCGGTTTTGAGAAAGTCAAATTTAATCATTTCATAAAAACCTTTTTTCTTCTCTTAAGGTCTGATACATAGGCCTGTAAAAAGCAATGTCATAAAAATTAATTAAAACTGCGTGAATACTAATAAAATCTATTATTTGCAATAATTGAGTACGAATTTATCCTTCGTATTTGTAATTTGTTTTTGATATTTTTTGATGTTTCTGCGTATATATGCTTGCAATATAGATAGCAGTATATTAGTGTGTTACTTTATAAGATGACAGATTTATAATCATATGTGCGAAAATGTAAATAATTATATATATATATACCGGAGGTTAAGTCTGTGTTTTAATCCCAGAATTGGAAAATGATCATCTTTGTAAATAGAGGGTTTCCAATTAATTATACAATTATGTTATGTTTTAAAGTATTGGTAAGGAGTAGTTTATTCTTTCTTCAGGTTAGTAAAATAGACCTTTTATCGTATAAATATGTCCTTTAATCTATAATTAAGAATTAAAATTCCTGTTTGTGGAACTTGAATTTTGTATTTAGAGTTAGTATAAATTAACTAACCTTCAAGGGGTGTACCCTGATTGGTTAACTTGTTGAAAATCTAGTGTTTAATTATTTTGAATGTTTTACTGACACCATTGTGATCTATTTTGATTAGAAATATGCCAGTGATTAAATTTCTGGAATTTATCTTATAAGTTCTTTTTGAATATATTTCATGTTGATTAATAATTGTACCATTGATATTGTAAATTGCTATTGTGCCATTAAATAATTTTCCAAAATCAATGGTGAGTTCTCCTCCTTTTGCAAAGTCTGCTGAGTTTAAAATTTTAATTTTTGAATATTCATAATTCTCATTACTGAGGTGATTATCATTTAGGATACAGTATTTTTTGAAAGTATTAAAAATTGTTTGAGCATTTTGTGCATCGTTATTCAGACTATCTATTTTCATCATTATTAGTGCAGCCTGTTCCATCGATGTGTTTCCGTCCAGTCCTGTTATCGTATTCAATACCAGTTTGTCAGTGGTTTCTTTACCAATTTCGAAATATAAATCCATGAGGGGGGCAACCCAGATGTCGGTATTTTGGTATGGATTGCTATAGTTAAAATATAAGTTATCATAGCATTTATCTGAAGTAGCAAATCTGCCGTCCCAAAATTCATTGTTCCCATCCCATTTAAATATATGCTGCCAGTTATATGGGTTGATATTTGCAGAATATGATACGGCCATATAGTCGGCCATTGCTTCTTCAAGAGCATAACGTTCGCCTGTGTTTCTTGTCGAACTATATGAATCAATAATAGCATGAGTGTACTCATGTATTAGTACCTGTGCATCTTCTGCATCGGGAACGTGTTGTATTGAATCTACCATGTTTGCGCCATATTCCAGCGTGTTGTCAGGGTGAAAAAATGAATTATCATCTCCATTAGATCCATCTGCATCTACTTGTATCTGGTAATTTACAGCGTCATTAAAACCGTAATAATTTATTTGTTGTTTTATTGAGCTTAAATGGTAAAAAGCATTTACCTGTTGAAAGCCAACTTGTGAGCGATTATATTTAAAACTACCATCGGTACTTGTTACAACTTCCCAGCTTGGTTTTGCGAAATCAACAATTTTCACATAGTCGTTTTCGAGGTAATATGTTCCATTTTCGTATTTGCATTGAATATCAACATCAACTTGTTCTGCTTCGAAAAATGGATTTGTTGCGCCGTAATTATGAGTAAAGTTTCCTCCGTAGCTTGTTTCGGCCGAAGTAATAGGGTCGGGCATGAAAACTGAGCCAGTAGCCGGCATAGAATTAATATCCTTGTTTAACGAAAGGCAGTCTTTATGAATAAGTTTATAGTCGGAGTTGAAAATACCTGAGTATATTAAATTGTCTTCTTTGAAAATTATTTTTAATGCAGGGATTATTTTATACTCCGATACCGGATAGTAAACTTTACTAAATTCTAAAAGTTGGTTATTATTTATGTTTGAGTGTTCCAGAACTAAATCAATTATCGGGAAATTCTTTTTTTCTACCGAACTGTATTTTATTGTATTGTCGCTATAGAAGATTACATTTTTTTCTTTGTCGAAATTGATCTTAACGGAGGCTGAAAAAATCTCAATATTGTTATGTAGCTGATTAAGTATTTTGAACCTGTTTGTTGAAGTTTTTTCCTCGAGTTGCATCCCTGCAAATTTTGGATTATTTATAATTTGGAAGTCGGAGTTGCCGCTTTGTTTTTTTTCAGCAGCATTTCTCTTGCTGAAAAAAAGTTTTGATTTTCTGTTTCGTATAAAATCATCCGATTCCTGCGAATAAATATTACTCACTATTAGAATAGATAGTATAGCTATTAATAATATAGGTGTTTTTTTATTCATATCAGCTATAAACCTTTTTGATGAAACAAAATTAAAGTATTTTAGTTTTTAGTTTGTGCATTTTAGATAGCTTATCATAAATTGAGTCAGCATCTTTTAATCTGATGGAAAGTGTTACCTCGCAGTTCATTTCCATTTTTTGCTCTATTATATTAAGGTTGCGTTCTTTTATAAATCTCATTAGTTGATTTAACTCAGGGTATTCTAAGGTAACTAAAAAAGTCTTATTAATTGTATTTGTAACTATTTTGCACTCGTTTAATATTTCTTTCGCAGCTGTTTTATATGCCTGAATTAATCCTCCTACACCTAATTTAACCCCTCCAAAATATCTGACAACTATTACCAAAACATTGGTTAAATCCTTGGCTACTATTTGCCCCAGTATCGGATCTCCTGCCGAATGCGAAGGTTCGCCATCATCGTTAGCTCTGAATTTTATTTCCTCAGTGCCAAATCTGTATGCATAACAGTGATGTCGGGCTGCGTAGTGTATTTTTTTTACTTCTTCAATTTTCCCCTTGACCTCTTCTTCATTTTCAACATAAAATGCGTAACCAATAAATTTACTTCCCTTGTCTTTGAACAACGATTCTGTTCCGGGGTTTACAATACAATTATATGTGTCTTTTTCTGTCATTGTTATTAGTGAAGATATTTAAAAATGATTCTTCACAAAAATAAAAAAGGATATCAATTATTTGACATCCTTTTTTACAATATAATTATTAATTCGTTCAGTTTATATTTTTCTTTTGCCAATATAGGTGAAAAGCTGGGCAGGTTTATGTAAAACTCCTTTTTGTTTTTCATCTAAGGCCAATACAGTATCCATTTTCTTAATAGCTTTTCTGAAATTACGTTTATCGAGATGTTTATTAAGTATTACCTCGTATAATTGTTGTAATTGTCCCAATGTGAATTTTTCCGGAAGAAGTTCAAATCCAATCTTATGGTTGGATACCTGGCTTCTCAAAATTTCCAGAGCTTTGCTTAAGATTTCATTGTGGTCGAAAGCCAATTCGGGTATGTTTAGAATATCTTTCCATTCAGCTCTTTCAGCGAAAGAAGAAGGAGAAGGAACATAGTCTTCCATTTTTACTAACGAATAGTAAGCAACCGTAATGACTCTTGCATCCGGGTTTTTTCTGATAGATTTTAACCACTCCTGGTCTTTTTCCTGTCTAACCCTTTTAGGGTCGCCAAAAGTGTGGAATTGCTCCAGATAGATACCTTTTAAACTGGTAAGTTCAAATAAGACTCTTTCTGCAGCGTGGTCAATATTTTCATCTGAAAAAACCAAATCACCGGGTAATGCATACCTGTGACCTGATCCCTCAGGATGTTCTTGTTCAATCAGTAGTACTCTCAGTTTGTTGTTGTGAAATCCAAAAACAACGCAGTCTACTGAAATATCAAGGTGAGATTGCACTTGTTTATTCATTTTGTTATGCTAGAATTGTGTTGCAAATATATTTTTATTTTTCAATGATTTTAACAAATTGTAAAAAAAACACTAATAATAAATATCCTAAATTCTTAAAGTTTTATAAAAGAATAAAAATCATAGGGTTATTAGTTTAATGTTCGATATGTGTAAATGTAAAAAAAAATAAAGTGTTTATTGTACACTTTTGAAAAAATATTAAATTTGCATGAATTCTTTTATAGGGAAGGATATCACAAAAAAATAGATTATTTTTGCAGCCACAAAAATAAAGTAAAAGAAAATTTCAGTATAGAGAGAAAGTATTTGATTCTCAGTGAAATATATTAACATTATAAACGGTTAATGGAAAAGATAAACAAAATAGGTGTGTTGACATCTGGAGGTGATGCTCCCGGTATGAATGCTGCAATACGTTCGGTAGTACGTACTTGTTCTTTTTATAATATAGAGTGTATAGGTGTTCGTCAGGGGTATCAAGGCTTAATTGAAGGGCAGTTTCAGAAGTTAAATGCGCGTTCGGTTAGTAACATTATTAATAAGGGTGGTACTATTCTGAAATCAGCGAGATCTTTGGAGTTCAAAACAGTAGAAGGACGAATAAGTGCTTTTGAGAACTTTAAAAGTGAAGGACTAGATGCTTTGGTTGTTATTGGAGGAGACGGATCTTTTACCGGAGGAATGATATTTCAAAAAGAACACGGAGTTCCTGTAATTGGTATTCCCGGAACTATAGATAACGATATTTATGGAACTGATCTTACTTTGGGCTATGATACTGCTATGAATACTGTTGTTGAGGCAATTGATAAAATTAGAGATACTGCATCTTCACATAACAGATTGTTTTTCATTGAAGTTATGGGGCGTGATTCCGGATTTATCGCATTAAATACGGGTATAGCCGGAGGAGCGGAAGAAATTCTTATTCCTGAAGAAAATATGGGGCTTGAAAGGTTGATTGAATCTTTAAAAGCATCTTCAAGATCGGGTAAATCATCAAGTATAGTTGTTGTAGCTGAAGGAGAGAAAAGCGGGAAAAACGTATTTGAGTTAGGAGAGTATGTAGAAGATCACTTTGAAAATTATGAAGTGAAAGTTTCTGTACTGGGGCATATTCAAAGAGGAGGCTCACCAACGGTTACAGACCGTGTTTTAGCCAGTCGACTTGGAGTAGCAGCAGTTGAAGGACTTCTTGACAGGAAAAGTAATGTTATGGTTGGGTTGATCAATAATAAAATTGTTATGACTCCGCTGGAAAAGGCTATTAAAGAAAACAATCAAATAGATAAAGAGCTGTTGAGAGTAGCAGAAATTATGTCTGTTTAATAAAATATAAAGTGTAAGTTGTACACTTACTAATTTATTTATATCTTTGTAGAGATATTATATAGAAATTTAATTAAGATTTTTTTAAATATAGAAAAATGGGAACAATCAAAATTGGTATTAACGGGTTTGGTAGAATTGGTAGACTAGTATTTCGTGCTGCTGCTAAAAAAGAAAATGTTCAGGTTGTAGGAATCAACGATCTTATTGATGTTGACTACATGGCTTACATGCTTAAATATGATTCAGTTCACGGTCGTTTTGATGGTACTGTTGAAGTAAAAGACGGAAACCTGGTAGTAGATGGAAATGTAATCCGTGTTACTGCAGAAAGAAATCCTGCTGATCTTAAATGGGATGCTATTGGTGCTGAGTATGTAGTTGAATCTACAGGTATTTTCTTAACTAAAGATACTGCTAAAGCTCACATCGAAGCTGGAGCTAAGAAAGTAGTTATGTCTGCTCCTTCTAAGGATGATACTCCAATGTTTGTAATGGGAGTTAACCACACTGAACTTACTGCTGAAGATACTATCGTTTCTAATGCATCTTGTACTACAAACTGTTTAGCTCCAATCGCTAAAGTTATGCACGATAACTTCGGTATTGCTGAAGGTTTGATGACAACTGTACACGCTGCTACTGCAACTCAAAAAACTGTTGATGGTCCTTCTATGAAAGACTGGAGAGGTGGACGTTCTGCTGTAAACAATATTATTCCTTCTTCAACTGGTGCTGCTAAAGCTGTAGGTAAAGTTATCCCATCATTGAATGGTAAACTTACAGGTATGGCTTTCCGTGTACCAACTGCTGATGTTTCTGTAGTTGATTTAACAATCAGATTAGAAAAAGGTGCATCTTACGAAGAGATCAAAGCTGCTATGAAAGAAGCTTCTGAAACTACAATGAAAGGTGTTCTTGCATATACTGAAGAGGCTGTTGTTTCTCAGGATTTCGTTGGTGAGACTCACACTTCAACTTTCGATGCTGATGCAGGTATTGCTTTAACTGATAACTTTGTGAAACTTGTTTCTTGGTATGATAACGAAATGGGTTACTCTACAAAAGTAGTTGAGCTAGTAGAGCACATGGCTACACTTTAATTTTTTAGAGTACATAATAATATATAGAAGAGAGAGCTTTCGGGTTCTCTCTTTTTTTGTTAATATGCTGTTGATAGATAATGAAACAGCTAAAGAGTTAGTATTGATATATTTACTATATTAGATATATGATTTTAAGCTTATTTAGTAAATGAGCTTATAATAAATTAACCAAAAAGATATTATTATGTCATTATCAAAAAAACTTGCAGCCGAGTTTTTAGGAACTTTCTGGCTGGTATTTGGCGGTACAGGTAGTGCTGTATTAGCTGCAGCATTCCCCGAAGTTGGAATTGGTTTATTAGGTGTTTCTTTAGCTTTTGGTTTAACAGTCGTAACCTGGGTTTACGCTTTTGGCCATATTTCCGGAGGGCATCTCAATCCTGCCGTTTCAGTAGGTTTATGGATGGGAGGACGGTTTTCCGCTTCCGAATTAATTCCATACATTATATCGCAGGTACTGGGAGCTGTAGTTGCTTCTGCTGTTCTTTATGTTATAGCAAGCGGAACTGCTAATTTCGAGTTAGGAGGTTTTGCTTCTAATGGATATGGAGTACATTCGCCGGGAGGATACTCTTTGCTCGCAGTATTGGTTGCCGAAGTTGTTTTAACATTTATATTTTTGATGGTGATACTTGGAGCTACCGACGAAAGGGCTCCAAAAGGATTTGCTCCATTGGCAATTGGTTTGACACTGACTTTGATTCACCTGATTAGTATTCCGGTATCTAATACATCGGTAAATCCTGCAAGAAGTACCGGACCTGCATTATTTGTAGGTGATTGGGCTCTGACTGAACTTTGGATGTTCTGGGTAGCTCCAATAGTTGGAGCGGCTATAGCGGGAATTGCATATAAGTTCTTTAAAGAATAAACGTAATTAAATATTATGTACGAAAAGGTTGCTTAAATTAGTTAGGCAACCTTTTTTTGTTTTTATGTGTTTGGTTTTTAGGCTTTTGACATTAAGTTGTTTTATGTTGAATATATTTGAGAAAAATGCTATTTTTGAATTCAGTAAGTGTATTGTGTACAATTAGTCGTGTAAAAAAATATAAGATGAAGTATATTAGGTTATTAGCAGTTGTGTTTTTTGTGATTGTTGTATCCTGTTCTGTTGATAAAAAAGTAGAGAATGGCGGTACAGAGATTATAGGCGATGCATCTCCTGTTTATTTAAAGTTTCAGGAGGATAATCAAATAGTTTTATCGGATTATTTTTTAAATACAGATAAAATTGATTCATTGGTTATTCCATCAGAGTTGAAATATCATTGGAGTAAAGAAAATGGGATAGTAAATGTAAAAGGTTTTTTGAAATCTCCTTTTTCCAATATGTCGGTGTATGTTTTGGATGAAAAATATGACTTACCAATAAAGTCGATTATAAAAGATACATATATTTTTAAGTTTAATGCGAATGGTAAAAGGTATAATAATTTAAAAATAAAGGGAACATTTAATAATTGGGATACAGAGAATAACCCCTTAAAGCTCGATAATGGAATATATACTACAGAGCTGGAACTTTTACCGGGTGTTTATCAATATGTTTTAGTAGAAGGGGAAGAAGAATTTCCCAATCCTGAAGCGGAAGAAAAAGTAAGCAATGGTATTGGTGGTTTTAATTCTGTATTGAAGTATGGCGACGATACTGCAGATAAAGCATTCCTGTGGAGTAAACTGAAAGGAGATGAAATTGAAGTTTCATCGAACACCGACCTGAATGTTTTAGTATATTTAAGTAATAAATTAATTCTGAGATCAGACCTTAAAGAAGGAGGTAATTTAATAATAGATATTCCGGAATGGTCGAAAAACATTGATAGAAGTGATTTACATATATATGCCTTTAATAATAATATATCCTCAAACGATTTATTAATTCCTTTAAAAAATGGTCAGCCAATTACCGACTCAAAAACATTGACGAGACATGATTTTCATTCTCAAATTATGTACGAAGTAATGGTTGACCGTTTTAATAATGGAAGTGAGGAAAATGATAGCCCCCTTAATCAGGAAGAGGTAAAACCTATTGCTGATTATATGGGGGGCGATCTGAAAGGAATCACCAAAAAAATACAAGAAGGATTTTTTAGAGAGCTTGGTATAAACACACTTTGGTTAACGCCAATTGTTCAGAACCCGTTTGATGCATGGGGCGAATGGAATGAAGGAGGTGTATATTCAAGATTTTCGGGTTACCATGGTTATTGGCCATTGGAAACAACGAAAATAGATGTGCGTTTTGGAACTCCGGCAGAATTGGATGAATTACTTGATGTGGCGCATGAAAACAATATGAATATTGTTTTAGACTATGTGGCCAATCACGTGCATCAGGATGCACAATTGATAAAAGATAATCCAGACTGGAAAACACCTTTGGAATTACCCGATGGAACATTGAATCTTGAAAAATGGGACAGTCAGAGACTGACAACCTGGTTCGATAAGTTTTTACCAACACTTGATCTGGAAAATCAGGAGGTTACGGAGGTGATGACTGATACAGCTATGTTTTGGTTAAAGCGATACGATTTAGATGGTTTGCGCCATGATGCCTGTAAACATATTCCTTTGAATTATTGGAGGACATTGACTAAAAAAGTAAAAAATGAGGTTATAGTAAAAGACAACAGACCAATTTATCAGGTAGGAGAAACATATTCGGGACCTGAACTAATCGGTTCATATGTTAATTCGGGAATGCTAAACGGGCAATTCGATTTTAATCTGTACGATCAGTCAGTAAGGAGCTTTGCTATTGGCGACGAAGGTTTTCAAACTCTGAAAAGCAGACTTGAAGAGAGTTTGACTTACTATGGATCTCACCATTTGATGGGTAATATTTCCGGTAATCATGATAGGGCAAGGGTAATTTCGTATGTAGATGGTTCGGTTGATTTTGAAGAGGATACAAAACTTGCCGGTTGGACAAGAGAAATAAATAATAAGGGAAATAAAGGCTTTGATATTGTCGGGCAAATTATTGCTTTTGCAGCCGTTATTCCGGGGGTTCCTGTAATATATTATGGCGATGAAATAGCTATGCCCGGAGGAAATGACCCTGATAATCGCAGGATGATGCAGTTTGATAATCTTTCAGCTGAAAAACAAAATCTTCGAAATAAAACAGGTAAGATTCTAAAATTCAGAAGAAATAATATGTCTTTACTGTATGGCGATACTAAAGTATTAGAAGCTAATGATGACGTTTTAATAATACTTAGAACATACTTGGGCGAAAATACAATAGCTATTTTTAACAAATCAAATAAAGATAATATTGAATTTTCTTTACCTGATTATGTAGAGGGTGAATTAGAATCACTATTTGGAAATGATTTTACTAACAAAGGAAATGGTATTAGTATTCAACTCCCAAAAGGAGGAGTAGAACTGATATATTCAAAATATAATTAAAATTAATATGGAAGTAGCTATTATTGCTCACGACGGAAAAAAAGCTGAGATGGTTTCATTTTTGATGAAACATCTTTCTATTCTAAATAATAAAAAAGTAAACCTGGTTTCTACCGGAACTACAGGAGGTCATGCCGAAAAAGCCGGACTTACAGTTGCCAGATTCCACTCAGGGCCTATTGGAGGCGATGCTGAAATTGCTGCAAGAGTAGTGCAGGGAAAAACTAAGATGGTACTCTTCTTTAGAGATCCTTTAGATAAACATCCCCACGAACCGGATGTAGCAATGCTTATGCGACTTTGTGATGTTCACAATGTACCTTTGGCAACTAATCCTGCTACAGCTGAGCTGTTAATTAAATCTTTGTAGAAGTACCTGAAATATAAACAAATCATCAATAAATAATATTTATGAAACAGCCTAAATTGTCATTTTGGCAAATGTGGAACGTAAGTTTTGGCTTTCTGGGGGTGCAATTTGGTTTTGCATTACAGAATGCCAATGTAAGTAGAATTTTATCAGATCTTGGTGCCGATTTACACTCCTTATCTCTTTTTTGGTTGGCAGCACCTGTTATGGGACTTATCGTTCAACCGATTGTTGGGGGGGCATCAGATTTCACATGGACAAAATTGGGTAGGAGAGGCCCTTTTATATTAGGTGGGGCAATATTTGCCGCTCTTGGTATGTTTTTAATGCCAAACGCTCCTTTGTTTATCAGTATTATGGCACCTATGATTTTTGGAGGAATGATGTTGGCATTAATGGATGCGTCTTTTAATGTTTCATTTCAACCCTTCAGAGCTTTAGTTGCCGATATGCTACCTGAGGAACAAAGAAATTCAGGTTATTCAATTCAGTCTTTTTTGATAAATGTAGGAGCTGTAATTGGTTCTGCTCTTCCATTTGTATTGACAAATGTTGTTGGCTTAGACAATAAGTCTATAGAGGGACAGGTTGCGCCATCGGTAATGTGGGCATTTTATATTGGAGCAACAGTATTGCTGGGATCTGTGTTATGGACGGTATTCAGGACAAAAGAATATCCGCCGGAGGAGTATTATGAGATGAAAGGTATTGATGCTAAAAAGATGATAGCATCGCAGAAAGAAGAAACCAAGAAACCAATTTCCGAAAAATTATCAGACTTTTTAGCTTTAGTAAGTAATATGCCCACTACAATGAAACAACTGGCAATAGTTCAGTTTTTCTCGTGGTTTGCACTTTATATAATGTGGGTTTATACTACTCCTGCAATCGGTCAGCATATTTGGGATATTGCACCTGAATATTATAATATGGATCCAAAAGATATACCGGTTGAGATTGCTCAAAAAATGGGTCAGGCAGGTGATTGGGTTGGAATTATTTTTGCGGCATATTCATTGTTTGCTGCAATTTATTCTGCATTGATGTCGGGAATAGCTAACAGGTTTGGTAGAAAGGTTACATATTCAACATCTTTGATATTAGGTGGTTTGGGTTATGTGTCATTTCTGGTTTTCCAAAACCCTGAAATGATTCATGTGAATTTATTTATTACAGAAGTAGATATTCCTACCGGAGCACTAAATCTTATATATCCCATGATTGGGATAGGTATTGCATGGGCAGCAATTCTTGCTATGCCTTATGCCATGCTATCTAATGCTCTACCGGCTGAAAAGATGGGTATTTATATGGGAATCTTTAACTTCACAATTGCAGGTCCGCAAATTATTAGTGGTCTTTTGGGAGGATGGATTGTTTCTCAGTTATTTGATGGAAATGCTATTTATATGATAATTCTGGCAGGGGTGTCAATGCTTCTAGGTGGATTGTCGGTGTATTTTGTGAAGGAGAAAAACTAAGGCAAAAGTAAAAAGGCAAAAGTAAAAAGTATTAACTACTCACTTTTGCCTTTTTACTTTTCTCTTTTCTCTTTTCTCTTTTGTCTTGATTAAATCTCCTCAGTTTCAACAACTTTTGCTAATACATCAGCATATTGTATCAGCAGATATTTTTTACCTTCAAATTCTGTTTCCGTACCTGAAAATTCTTTGAACAAAACTGTGTCTCCTGCCTGAATTTCGGCATTCTCAATTTTAGCAACTGCAACTACTTTTGCAATATTGTTTTTTGATTTTGCAGTATCAGGAATAATTATACCAGAAGCTGTTTTTTGTTCTCCTTTATCTTCAGTAATGTCAAGTAGTACATTTTGGTTAACTGGAACAAATTCTTTCATTTTATATATTTTAATATGTTATTTTATTAACTAATAAATTTGTGCAAATCTAATCAAAGATTCAATGTAATGATGATACTATGTGTAAATGTTTAATGATGCAATAAAGAAAAAAGAACAAAGCCCTTCGACAAGATCAGTAACCAGTAACCAGTAACCAGTAACCAGTAACAAGTAACCAGTAACAAGTAACAAGTAACAAGTAACCGGGATTCTAAATACCCAACAACGTATCAATTTTATTTTGATCGAAGCCTACAATCATTGTTCCATTGATATCG
This sequence comes from Bacteroidota bacterium, assembly GCA_039714315.1. NCBI lineage: Bacteria > Pseudomonadati > Bacteroidota > Bacteroidota bacterium. The sequence continues at coordinate 13,890 of JBDLJM010000065.1, forward strand.
GTTTGAGGAACTCCCTGTTGCCCGCTTCTTTTTACCAAATCTTCTGCTGCCTTTGGATCTTTCGAAACATCAACATCTCTATATTTGATTCCTTTGGAATCGAGATATGTTTTCAGCCTTGTACACCAGCTACAGGAAGGAGTAGAATAAACTGTTACTCTTTTTTGTGGTTTTTCTTCCCCAGAGTTGCTTGCAGAATAAACAGAACCTACAATTAGGTTATTGTAAAACTCAGTTTCATGACAACCTTTATATATGTTGGTTAATGTATCTCCTATAAATTCCAAAAAACTAGGGGCAGATTTTATATTATAAGCCGGGTGTATATCTCTTACAGTTGAAACATCAGCCACAATAATTTTTACACCTTCAATATCTTGTTTGCTAAGATTCTTCAGAGCACATTCTGATTGCTCGCTTCCTTTTTTATATAATAAAAGAAATGTTTTAGTGTCTTTTTTTAATAGAAGTTTTAGTTCTTCTAATGAATTTATATTATTAATATCCATTTATTCTGATAATTTATATGTGGTAATAAAATTATAAAAATCGTGCCATAGCCGTTTATTCTACTTTTTTTTAATTTTAGGTGACATGATGACATGGATTGAAGTTCAAAGTCTGTCTACCGGCATACAGTTTCGGTGAGTTAATGAGTCATTATATCATTGCATCATTAAATGATTGCTTAATATAAACATTCTGCTATTTTTGCATTTATTAGATACAAAATATTTTAAATGGCAGATATTACAGCTTGGATTAGTTCTTTTAGATTAAAGACACTTCCCTTATCTATTTCAGGTATTATTACAGGAACATTTATTGCTTTGAGCGAGGGCTTTTTTGATTGGAAGATATTTATTTTAGCTTTAATTACAACTCTCTTTCTGCAAATCTTATCTAACTTGGCCAATGACTATGGCGATGGTGTAAAAGGAACTGACGAAGGTAGGTTAGGATCGAAAAGAGCTGTGCAAAGTGGAGAAATTTCAGCTTCGAAAATGTTAAAGGCTGTTATTGTTTTAGCACTTTTGTCGTTTGTGGCGGGAACAGCTTTGCTATGGGTTTCTTTCGGAAAAGAATATATTGTTCAGTTATTAATATTTTTGTTTTTAGGCTTATCCGCTATTGCTGCGGCAATGAAGTATACTATTGGTAAAAATCCATATGGTTACGCAGGTTTTGGTGATTTATTTGTATTTATATTTTTTGGGATTGTTTCGGTTATGGGGACTTACTTTCTTTATTCAAAAAATATGAAATGGGATGTTTTACTGCCAGCTGTTTCTATAGGATTACTGAGTGTTGGAGTTTTGAATTTGAATAATTTGAGAGACTATACTACTGATTTGCGTTCAAAAAAGAATACAATAGTTGTGAAGGTGGGAGTAGGAAATGCCAAGTTATATCACGAACTCCTGACGATGTTTGCCTTTGTAGCTGCAATAATTTACAGTTCGTTAAATTATTTCGGTCTGGTACAGGCTATATTTCTGTTTTTGATAATCCCTGTTATTGCCCATGTGCGAAGAGTTGTAAATAATAATAATCCTAAAGACTTGGAACCTGAATTAAAAAAGCTGGCCTTGATCACTTTAGGTTTTTCTGTTCTGTTTGGCTTAGGTCTTTATTTAAGTACTCTTGAGTATTTTAAGTTTTATTAGAGGATAGACGCTAGACATATTTAGGATCTAAATGTCTAGCGTCTAATGTCTAATATCTAACCTCTAGTATTGCTCTTTATCGTTGGGGAAATCAACAGATTTAACATCTTCTACATATTGCTTAATAGCTCCGGTAATATCTTCGAAAAGATTTAGATACCTTCTGAGGAAACGAGGATTGAACTTGTGAGTCATTCCCAGCATATCATGCAGAACAAGGACCTGTCCGTCAACTCCTGCACCGGCACCAATTCCTATAACAGGAATAGATATACTTTCGGCAACTTCCTGAGCAAGTTTTGCAGGTACTTTTTCCAGTACAACTGCGAAACAACCAGCTTCTTCAAGTACTTTTGCATCTCGTTTCAATGCTAAAGCTTCTTCTTCTTCTTTGGCTCTAACAGTGTATGTGCCGAACTTATATATTGATTGCGGAGTTAGTCCCAGGTGTCCCATTACAGGTATACCGGCAGAAATTATTCTCTTTATAGATTCTTCTATTTCATGTCCGCCCTCAAGTTTTACAGCATGTCCACCTGATTCCTTCATTATTCTTATGGCAGAATTTAAAGCTTCCAGAGAATTCCCCTGATAAGTTCCAAATGGCATGTCTACTACTACTAAGGCTCTGTCGACAGCTCTAACTACAGATGATGCATGGTAAATCATTTCATTAAGTGTAATTGGCAGAGTTGTCTGGTGTCCTGCCATTACATTCGATGCTGAATCACCAACCAGAATTACATCAATCCCTGCCTTGTCAACCATTTTTGCTAAAGTGAAATCATAGGCAGTTAACATTGATATCTTTTCACCCATTCTTTTCATTTCAAGAACAGAATTGGTTGTTATCTTTTTGAAATCTTTTTGTGCTACAGACATATTTGTCGATTTTTTTTTGAAGGAATAAAACTACGAAATTATTGCAACATCAATAGTTGATGAGTGCCAATTAATTCAAATTACTTTATTTGTTAGGTTAACTGTTAGTGTTTAGTTGAAAAGAAATAAAATATCATTAAATTGCAAATTAGTTTGCGGTTTTATCAAGTTAAGCTTACAAAGTGTAATGAAATTGTTATAGCTTTGCCATAGGTAGAACCAAGTTTTTTTTTCTCAAAAACTCCAATCATCGGCTGAGCCGAGACACAGTGAGTTGATGACAAAAAAATAACCGCAACGTAACGCTAAGGTTTACGCAACGTAACGCAAAAATACTTCGCGAAACTTAGCGCATAACTTTGCGAAACTTGGCGGTAAAAAAAAGGTTGTCATAGGTAATAATAATTATGAAA
>JBDLJM010000066.1 GCA_039714315.1 Bacteroidota bacterium
ATTTGAACTCCAATGAAAAGAAAAATAAAAAATACAATAACAATTGAGTAGAAATAAGATGCTTTTTCTCTACACTTCTTAAATTCAGCAAGTTTCCTATCTTCTCTATATTGAGTATATTTATCTGATTCTTCTTGTATATTTTGTTCTATTTCTATTCCATCAGGAACAGTTGGATCAGTTGTAAGAATAGGAAGTAGAAAACAACTTATTTTCTCCCATAAGGACATAGGTTGATTCTTAACTATATTCCTTATTTCTAATCCTTTTTTTGCATGTAAAGTCTCTTTATCATTAGGAGACCTTTTTTTATATTCTTTTTTCGCCTCATCATATTCTTTATGGTTTTGATTTTCTAATATTTCAAATAGATCAACTAATGAGTATTGTTTTATTGATTATATAATATGGCATTAATAGTGTTTTATTTTAATTGCACCTAACTCATTATACCAAAACCAATTTCAACCTTATCCTCCATATCTGTCGTGATTTATCAACCATTATACAAAGCCGGCTTATACATCAAACATAAAGAACTATAGCAGATAAATTAATGATGTTCATCATAGTAAACAAAAAAGCCGTGAAAATATATACTTTTACAGAAAACAAAAATTACTATGGCAAAACAGGGAAAAGCCAAGAACACACAAAACAAGGCAAAGCACACAAAGCTTATGACCCGTAAAAAGAAAAAATTACGGGAAGATAAGTTAGCAAGGAAAGAGCGCTTAAAAGAATTGAACAGGAAGATTAATGAGCAAAAAAGGCCGGAGAAAGATAATCCTGATATTTAAGGAGTCCGACCTCTTAAAATCCCTGCATTTTTTCGCATTATATCATCCCTCTGGCCTTTAGTTCCAGATATTTATTAAGCACATCCATAGTAAGATTTTCAGGGGCCGTTAATACGGTTTGTATACCGTATTGCTGCATGCGTTTTACAATCTCTTTTTTGTCGTATACAAGTTGTTGTGCCTGTGTATAAACGTATTCTTCCTCGGTATTTGTAGGCCTTTTTTGACTAAATTCTTCCAATTCGGTATTTTGGAACATTACAACAACCAGCAGGTGCCTGTTGTTTATTTGCCGCAAAACGGGCAAAATCTGATCGGCAGAATTTTTACTTTCGAAATTCGTAAACAGAAAAAGCAGACTTCGCACCGGAAGCTTAGCCCTGATAACCTGATACAAGCCCTCATAATTAGCATCGAACCGGCCTTCTTTTTCGTTGTATAAAGCCTTTAATATCCTCTCTAAATGTCCGTTACCGTTGCCCGCTCCAATAATGGTATTTACCTTTTCCGAAAACGATATTAAGCCTGCCCGGTCTTTCTTTTTTAAGGCGGTATTGGCAATTGTTAAACTTGTATTTATCGAATAGTCCAACAGGCTGAGATCGTTGAAAGGCATTTTCATATTCCTGCTTTTATCAAGCAGAAGGTACACCGGCTGCGCTTTCTCGTCCTCATAATGATTTACCATTAAACCCTGCCCCCGGCCCGATGCCTTCCAGTTTATTTTCTGAAAATCATCGCCGTGAACATAAGTCTTTATCTGTTCAAATTCGTGACTGTTTCCTATCCTCCTGATCTTCTTTATTCCGTGTGTTTGTACATAGTTGCTTTTTCCGTAAAGCTCGTAGTTTTTCATTTCTACAAGCGATGGATAAACCGGAACAGATTCTTCTATATTAATTGAATATCGCCTTATTACTAAACCAACCTGTGACCTTAAGAAAAGATGAACTTCCCCAAAGTTGTAAAGACCGCGTTTTACCGGGCGAAAATCATAACTTATCTCTTTTGTCTGATAGGCTTTAAATACTTCGGAAACTCTAAAATCGCGAATCTGTAATTCCTTCGGAACTTCGTCAATAACATCCGCCTTAAGTTTCATTGCACTTAAATTCTCAACAATAAGTTTTGCATAGTGTCTGTGCCCCAGCGACAGTTTTTTTCTCACTCTCCTTACTGCACTAAATTTAATTCCCTCCTGAAACAACAACCCTATATCAGAAAGCAAAACAATAATAAATAATATAAGAAGCAATTCGGCAAAAGGAAACAAAATCTTAATAAAGAAGCTTACTGCAAAGGTTATTATTACAGCCGAAAAGGCCATATATAATCTCCTGCTCAGATATAAGTTTTTGAAAATATTCTTCAGCTTATTTAACAGTTTCATTATCGGGGTATTTCTATTTTAGATAATATAGAATCAATAACCTCCTCTGTACTTACTCCTTCAATTTCCAAATCAGAATTAAGAATTATACGGTGATTCATCACGTGTTTTGCCACATATTTAATATCGTCGGGTGTAACAAAATTTCGTCCCCTGATTGCAGCAATTGCTTTTGAACTATTCATAATAGCCAGAGACGCTCTAGATGATGCACCCAGGAAAATATCAGCATTGTTTCGGGTATTCACAATAATATTGGCAATAAAGTCCAGGAGCTGATCGCTTATTTCAACCTCGTTTACAATTTTCTTAATTCTTAAAACATCAGCAGAATCAATAACCGAAGAAACATCTTCAGAAGCTGTTTTATCTGTCTTATTTTTGAATCGTCTTAGAATCAGCTTTTCATCTTCCAGTTCGGGATAATTAAGCTTTAAGCGATAAGTAAATCTGTCGAGTTGCGCTTCCGGCAATTTGTAGGTTCCTTCCTGTTCAATAGGGTTTTGTGTTGCCATAATCATATATGGCTCCTCCATTTTATAAGTTTGTCCGTCGATACTTATTTGCTTTTCCTGCATTACTTCGAAAAGAGCTGCCTGTGTTTTTGCAGGTGCCCTGTTTATCTCATCAATCAGTACAAGGTTCGAAAATACGGGTCCTTTTCTGAAGTTGAAGGTAGATGAGTTGTTATCGAAAACCATGGTTCCGGTAACATCAGTAGGCATAAGGTCGGGAGTAAACTGAACTCTGGAGTAACCCACAGACATAGTTCTGGCAAAAAGTTTTGCAAGTAGTGTTTTTGCAATTCCCGGAACTCCTTCCAGTAAAATATGTCCGTCTACATATAAAGCAGAAAGTAACAGGTCTATTACCTGCTCTTGCCCCACAATTACTTTTGTAATTTCTTCTTTAATTTTAATCGAACTTTCATATACAAAAGATACTTCTTCGTCGACAAAAGCATCGGGTTTTTCTTCAATTTCCTCAATTGCAGGTTTTGCCTGTTCAAGTACTTCTGTATTGTTCACTATTTCAGGTTTCTTTTCGTCTTCCATCTTATTAGTTACTTATTTTTTCTGTTTTTCTTTCTAATCTTAATTTTCGCATTTTCTCAATCTCGAATTCCAATCTTTCAATTTTTGAGAAAAAATCATTTAACTCCTCTTCCATAACTGTTGATTTCTTATTAATCAGAAATTGATAGCGATCGAAAAGAGTGTTTATATATGATAATTTTGCTTCTGTTTTCTTATGAAGTTCTAATCTAAATTCCTTACTGTCTTCTTTACTTTTAATCCTGTATTTTGTACGGTAAGCATTTATCAACAGCTTCATCTTTCTCTTCACCAAAAAACTGTGATCTTTCTGATAGTAAAACAATCTTCCAATGGTTTCTGCAAAATTTATTGATGTATTTCTTAATGGAGCAATATAGGGGATTGTTCTTTGTTCTCTTTTCGAACCAAAAATAATGTATATCAATCCCATCGAAAGTATCAGATACCAGGCCCACCTCAACTCCTTATTCCCCAGTATAAATTCCAACTGGGTTTTAGAAGTTTTTGTCCCGTCCAAACTGCTAAAATACTGGCTCTTACTTCGAACGTCACAGTATGTTTGGCCATCATCGAGGTACGACATTACGTGGGAAACATAGTCTAAGCCTTTCTCTGTTTTCAGAAAATAATTGGTGAACACCAAAGGGTTTGTATGCAGGTATAGTTCTCCCTCTCCAATATTAAAGCGAATAAAATACGGATGCTTGTTTTCCAGTGAATCCAGCTCGTAACCCAAAACATCGTACTTATAGGCTAAATCCATCTTTTCCAAAGAATTGCCAAGTCGTGAAAACTCAACATATCTGGCTTCGAAATGAAAAGGGCTTTTTGTAACAGCTTCCTTAAGATAAAGATCAGCAACAGTATCAGTTAGTGTTTTATAAATCGAATTATCGCTGATAAACATATTGGGTTCATAAACATAAGAGGAGTCATTACTAAAAAAAGGACTAAGGTCTTTACTTATCTTAGTAGTATCTAATCCCGACAAAAGATACAGCCCGTTATTAAACTCTTCACAAACTATCATAGCTTTATTCCCTTTTGAAATATACCTGTGAAGGCTGTCGATTCCCGAAACCGTCAGGTAGTTCGTCTTGCCGACAAAAAGATAGTTCTCAGGTGATTTTTCCCAGGCAGACATATCTTTCATAAGGTTCTCCTCCTGCTCCAAATACTCGAAATTCTCGAAGACATCTTCTTCCAGCATATCATTAAACAAAGAAACAGCATAGGCCGAATCCCAATTTACAAGATAATTTTCTGACCAGTCTTTTTTAATTGCCTGCAAGTATCTCCAGTATAAAACCGATGAGAGGAGCAATATAAACACCCCGATAAATATTAACTTTTTATTCATTGATTTGGGGTATTATTTATTAAGTCGATAATATTTTTATACCTGTTATAGTTGCTTTGCCTTCTGTTTTCATCGAGATTCTGTTCGCCATACCAAACACGCTCATAATCGTAGGTAAGCCCGACAAATTTGCTCTTGAGGCTGCCTGACTTCAATTCGTGTATATAATCGAAATTGGTTTTATTTTTTCTCCACCTTATCAGTCTCAATGATATGAGATTTCTGATTACAATTAAATACTGTATTCGTATAGTTGCTCTAAAATCGCCTTCGGAAAGTGACTTTTCGAGAGCATCGGTAAGTTCCTTTAATGGTGATTCGTGAGATAAATCTTCAACAAGATACTCCCGCTTAACATTGTTCTTTATTCTGAGCGACAGGGGAGTTTCCCAACCTGCTCCCTGAAAAATCAGCATCAGTACATATGCTACCAGCAGCACAGCAACAATAATCATTAAATACATTAACATCGTGAAGATAGCTGATAGCCATTCAGGAACTTTATAATCACCAATCTCAACATTTTTTACTTCTTCCCTTTCGATAAATTCCAGATCATCACCCAGGCTTTTCCAGGCATCCTTATCAATGCTTGCAGGTTCAATTGTTTCCACACTCTTATTGCTTATTCCCTGAGAAAATGTTTGGGGCACATTAACAAATAAAGCCAGAAGGATAAATATCTTAATCAACAAATAACGCATCAATCTCTTTGTTTAGGGTTAATGCCTCATTTTTTTCTATAAAACTGTAATGGGCTATAAATAACGAAGTAAAAAGAAGAATAACAGCCGTAAAAACTATCATCCATCCAATAGTATTTACTATTACTGCTCCAATTGTAACAGATAATTCATCAGAAGAGAACATACTCATCGAAAAAATACCGGAACCAAAATTAGCAAACGGACTTTCGAAAAATACCGTAAGCAACATCAGAACAAACAGAACTATTATGTTTATCCCAAATAAGTTCATATGATTACTTTCCAAAGTATCGGAAACTCTTAGATAAGCACCTTCGAAAGTAAGGTCTTCCCAAAACCCGACCATGAAAAAATATATTGGCCATGGTAAAACAAATATCGCAACTACTATACTCCATCCATTTTGCAGGGTCATTAACCCAATTATTGTCAGGCTGATAAATGCAGAGTGTATCACTCTTCTAACACTGATCTTATTTATATTTTCGCGATTAAACTTCTTGTTTATTTTCAGAAGTATCCTATAGATGATAATTGTAATAAATATTATATGGATAGTATAGGCAAGCAAGTTAACCCCTTCGAAATTTAGATAGTATAAAACCTGATTGGCAGCACTGTTCTGGTAATCCCACATATCACTTCTTACATAATAGTAAAGTCCTGCAATAGCTGAATAAAGTATTGCTAAGAGTAAAGTTTCTCCAAATAAAGACCTGAATTTATTCTTGATAAATACTATACTGTCATTAAATACTTCGAAAAAATCTTTTATCTGAAAAAGCTCTATTTCGGTATCGCTGTTACTGAGATTTTCTTCGAATTCCTGTTCGTTTATTTTTCCCTGTTTATACAGGCTCCAGGGCCGGTAGATAAATAAATATACGATGAAAGAAAGTGAAGCCAATATTGATATTACCCTTAATATATCCGGTGCATCGGTATATCTGGTAAAAAAGCCTTCGATAAACCCTGCTACTACCAAAATAGGTATAATTCCCATAAGCAAATTTAAGCCTCTTTTTGCCGATACCCGAAACGACTGACCCCTTGAATATGTGCCCGGAAATAAAATTCCCTTTCCCATAACTACTCCGGAAGCTCCGGCAATAATTATACTCGAAATTTCGAGAGTTCCATGCTGCCAGATAGTAAGGAATGATTCTAAAAACAAACCTTTTTCAACAAAGAAGTACTGGAATGAGCCCAACATGATACCATTGACAAACATAAAATATAAAGATCCTATTACCGCAAAAGCCCCGGATAAAAATGTATATATGGAAACCGTAATATTGTTGAAAGTTATTCCCAGAAACATATCTACCTCATTGCTCTTTTTATAAACAGCCATAGGGTCGCCATTATCAATGTTTTCGAGTGTCATATTTACATAATCATCGCCCAAAATTACTCTTACAAACTCCGGTTCGTATACCGAAGAAACAACACCGATTATAACAGAAAATAAAAAAAATAAAAACGTAAATATTAGTTCCTTTCTACTGTGCCAAATATGTGAAGACAGATCGTGAGACCAGAATTTCCTGATCTGTTCGAAATCCACTTTTTTGTTTTTATATATTTTGTAGAATACTGTCTGTCCAAGCTGATTTAAATATTGTCTGACTAATCTGTTGGGATAATGAGTTCTCGCAAAAGATAAATCGTCTGTTAATTTCAGAAATAAAAAGCTTAATTTTTCAGGCTCAATACTACTTTGTTTTACGGAAGTTTCAAACTCCTGCCACTCCTTGAAATTGTTATTTATAAATCTTGACTCTTTCATTAATTAGGTTAGCTACTAAAATTGGGGAAATTTTTTTGAAATATATCAAAACTGATTCATATAATTGTGCTATTAAAACCAAAATTTCTCATTGTGAAAAACGCATCCATAGAAGTTCTTACTACTCAAAACGTTACGATTAAATATGAATTTGCCGAAATAATACAACGGATTGGAGCTTATATACTTGATCTTGTATTTATGAATATTATTGCTCTTGTTCCATTTATAACTGTTTCTATTATCTCCAGTAACGTTACAACTGCCTATTATTTGTTTTTTATGCCGATACTAATTTTTTACACATTAGTATTGGAACTGTTTAACAACGGGCAAACTCTCGGAAAACAAATTTTGGGAATAAAGGTTATCCGCATCGACGGAAGTGAACCCGAAACAATGGACTATGTTGTTAGATGGATATTTTCGCCTGCTGATTATATGTTGACATTCGGAATTATGGCAACAGTATTAATTAAAATCTCAAAAAACCATCAACGTTTAGGCGATATAGTAGGAGGAACATCGGTAATCAGGATAAAACCATCGCATAAATTAACCCTCAGCAACCTGCTTTCGATAGGAGATAACTATAAAAACTATGTTGTAAAATACCCCGAAGTAAGGAGATATAGCGAAGAACAGGTTATCCTGATAAAAACAACCTTAGACAGGTATGTAAAAACTCCAAATATTGCTCATACCAGAGCCTTACTGAAATTGGTAAGAAAAGTAACGGTAAATATCATTCCGGAAAAAGAGCTTAAAACAAATAATATGAGAGTGGAGTTCCTGAAAACTGTAATAAGTGACTACGTTATTCTTACAAGATAGTTTTCAATAAAAAACAGCCACATCGAACTGATATGGCTGTTTTTTAATAATTTTCAGCTTATTTTACCAAATGAGCATCGAGAGTTTCGCCGTCTATTCCGTCTCCTTCTTCCTTAGGATTTGGCCCGTATTCATTTCTACCTGGTTTGCTATCGGAAACAACCAAAACCAAAAGATATATAGCTCCGATAAACGGGATAAATGCAATAAGAAACATCCATCCGCTTTTCCCAACATCGTGAAGTCTGCGTACTGTTACAGCTAAACCGGGGATAAACATTCCCAAAGCGTACAGTCCGTATATTGGTCCATAGTTTGTTATTTCGTGTGCAATACCAAGAACATTGTCCAACACCATTGCAGCAATAGCAAAAATCATATTAAACAGCATGAACATCCAATACTCTGACCTTCTAGCTCTTCCGCTAAACGTAGCATACTTTTGTAATACTTGTAAATACCAATTCATAATTTTGATTTAATAGGTTATTAATAGATAGTTGATAGTTTAATAATGTAAGGGTTAAGTGTAATTATTTTGTTTTGTATATCAGAGCTCCTGCAAGCTTATCGTGCAAACCCTGATTTCTCGAAGTAAAAAGAGCCATTAAATATCCGATAAAAAATATACTTGAAAGTAATTTGGCAAAGTGACGACCCGTGGCTTTTCCAAAACTGATCCTTTTTCCTTCCAAATCGGTTACAACCAATTTCATTGCAACTTTACCAATTGTAGCCTGATGCTTTGAACTTTCCAGTAACGCGGAGTACAGCCACCCTGCCACAACAGTTAATGAGAAAAATGAAATGAATCCGTAATAAACTTGCAGAAGCTGGTCAAAATCAGGATTAGGACCTAAGTTACCAAAGCTATTTACCATTGAAGACGTAAAGAAAGTAGAGATTATGCCTATTCCGAATTGGAGGATAATTCCATCTATAAACATAGCAGCAAATCTTCTGAGAAAAGAACCATAGTCAACAAAATTCGATACAGCGGGTTCTTGGATTGCATCCAGGATAGTTTCATTCATATATTCAGATATTAGTTTAGTTCGTGAAACTAACAAAATTTACGAATTACACCCACTCATAATCTCACTATTTTATAAACAAAAGAGGAATTAAAAGAAATAGATATTAGTTTAGTTATAAGACAATCCCCTCAATAAAACATCAATACGTAAGTTTAAAACTTAGCAAGATTATACAAAAAAGAGCCCAAAATTGGCTCATTTTCTATTTTTTTCAAATTACGGGGCTTACTTTTAATTCATTATTAACCTTCCTTTATAAGTTTCCTCAACATCTATAATTTCCGGATTTGATAGTACTCTAACATCGCCTGTTGATGTTATTTTACCTTTTACACTGTGAGTTGGAGCTATTATAATATCGTTAGTACTTCTTTGTAACAATGTAACGTTTTCTACATATAGTTCCCCTGCCTCCAATCTTGGATTATTCGAGGCAAAATTTATATTCAAACTTTTTGTTTTTCCTTTGATATAAAATATTGAAATACCGTTTGCCACAATTGAGATCTCTTCGCTATCAAGGTTTAGATTTATATTCCCGCTATTTAGAAAATCTGATTTCCAGTCCTCCGAAATAATATTAATTTTTGGATATTTCAATATTCCTTCCGACCATATATCTAATTCGGTAGAACTGCGAAGCGATGTTATGTTGGGTGCTGTTACTATAACTGTCGTCAATCCATATTCTCTGAATAAATTACAGCTTTGTTGGTTAGATATCTCCAACAGGCCTTCGTTTATATGTATTTTTACATCATCAATAATGTTCTTTCCTGACTCAATAATAATTGAATTAACTTCTCCTTGTTTCAAAATTAATTTGACACCTTCATTAACTATTATTCTGCTGAAGGTCTGATCTGCTATATCATAATTTTTTGTGATAATATCTCCCGAAGCCTGCAAACAATCTCCCGCTTTCTCACTATTACACGCTGATATAATTATCGAAAATAGTATTATTGTTAGTCTCTTCATAATTATAAAGTTATACCTATTCCAAATTCGATTGCTTCGGCTTTTATACTATGGGCTTTTACGGCTAAAATTCCAAAATACCTTTTCCCGAAATATCTTTTTAATCCTATTCTTGAGTACAATCTGCCTTCGTAGTCGTAAGGGTAATATATATAATAACCAAGCTGAGTAACAAGCGACAATTTATCGATATATAATTCGTGACCTAATAATATACTCAGCCTGTAAAAGTCATTGGGATCATGATATACTCCATTATCCTGTGCATTACTGAATTTTATCGATTCCTTTATAAATCCTGATGCAAAAAAATCAGCCCCAAATTGTATCTTACTTCTTTGGTTCAATGCTTTATCAGCATAAACTGTTACTACTCCAAAGGGAAAAGTACCGGCTCCAATATTTTCCGTCTCATTAATTCCTCCACTAAGAACTATATCGAGACCTACACTTTTATCAATTTGCCTATCCTTGTATATAATTTTTTCCTCGACAGATGGATTATACGGTCTGTCCAGCTGGTAATTAAACCCAAAATTTGCGGCAAAAATATTTATGCCGTTATTGGGAGCTTTAATATTTCCGTTTGAATAATGGAAAAAAGAAAATCCGTACTGAATTCCAAGCCCTTTATAAAGGTTATTAATCTTATGGTTTAAGATGAATGGTATTGCTATTGAAAACCTTGATCCAATTGCTACATTTCTTGAATTTTCGTCCCTGTTGAATGAAGTTGTACTATACGCAAGACCTAATCCTACCTTTAATAAAAACACATCATTTTTACGATTATCCCCAAAATAGAAATTTCTAAACCCAAAGGCTCCTATATTCTTTCCTAAAATATCACTTTTATAATCGGTAAAAGACATCGCATATCCGTATTCAGGATAGCTATAATTTTCGTTCCAAAGTTCACCTCCATCTACTTTGTTTTGCCAACTTACGATAAACCCATTTGGATGACCCTTTATCATATGAGCCATATCTTTATTGTGTTTCAATAAATTACCATAGAAATAATCAGCCTGAATGTGGCTTGTTTTTGACTGGGAATAGGATATGCCTGTAGTAAGTAAGGTAATTATGAAAATAAGATTTTTCATCAATGGCAAATAAAATTTAAGGCCTTAAAAGTACATAAATCCTATAAAAAAAGAAGCCCGTTCTGAGCTTCTTCTTTACTTTTTATTTTCCATTAAAAGCATTCATTGTATTTGCCGCACCTCCTAGTCCGAAAGATTCCACAGCCTTGGCTCCCATTTCTAAACGTTCCTCCAAAGCCTTAATCTCTTCCCCGGACCACTCGCCCAAAACAAATTCAATTTGAGCTCCTTTTGGGTATTCATTCCCTATTCCAAAACGGAAACGTGCATATTTTTGACTTTGCATAACTTCATTCACACTTTTCAATCCGTTATGTCCACCGTCACTACCTTTAAGTTTAAACCTGATTGTTCCAAAAGGCAGGGCCACATCATCGGCCACAATCAGCAGTTGCGAAAGTTCAAGCTTTTCTTTTTGCAACCAGTAATTAACGGCTTTACCACTGAGGTTCATATATGTGCTGGGTTTTATGAGAACAAAAGTTCTCCCCTTTAACTTAAACTCAGCCCTATCGCCGAGCTTATCAGTCTTGAAACTCACCTCGTGCTTTTTTGCGAGCTCATCCAAAACCTTAAACCCAATATTATGGCGTGTATTGGCGTATTCGCTTCCTATATTTCCTAAACCTACAATTAAGAATTTTTTCATTTTTTGTCTGGATAGCCCTTTGTGGCTATCCCTGATCGGATATCCACAAAGTGATATCCGTTACGGTTATTTTCTATCTAGATATTCAACTCTACTGCCGGATCCCAAAACTTTTCTTCGAAATTACTAATCTGATTATCAATGACCATAATTCCTTCACTTTCTAAAAGTTGCTGCATCAGATTTGTTCCCTGAAAATGACTTTTACCTGTTAAAAGTCCTTTTCTGTTCACTACTCTGTGTGCCGGTACAGTTTCGTCGTTTTTGGAAGAATTCATTGCCCAACCAACCATACGTGCCGATTTTGCAGCTCCCAAATATTTTGCCACAGCTCCGTAGCTGGTAACTCTTCCATAGGGAATCTGTCTTGCTACTTCATAGACTTTTTCGAAAAAATTGTGATTATCCGGCATCATTAAGGTTTGCAGTCACTTATTGGAAATTCAATTTAAATTGAATATAAGTAATAGGCTTACCTTCTTCCAGATACTGTTTTTCATAGAAAGTCTGAATTTTTGTTACAAACTCAGGTACTCCGTCCGACTGATAAATCCTATGATTTGCATATAGCACTTCATGCCCCTGACCGTGTAACAGTCCTAAGGTATATCCATGCATAAATTCGCTGTCACTCTTCAAATGCATTGTACCATCGCTGTTAAGTATTTTATTATACATTCTTAAAAATGCATCGTTTGTAAGCCTGTGCTTTGTCCTTTTGTACTTAATCTGCGGATCAGGAAAAGTTATCCAGATTTCACTGACCTCACTTTCAGCAAAGATCAAATCCACAAGCTCTATTTGAGTTCTGATAAAAGCAACGTTTTTCAACCCGTCTTCTATAGCTGTTTTGGCACCTCTCCAAAATCTGGCTCCTTTAATATCAATACCTATGAAATTTTTTTCAGGATAAGCTTCAGCCATCCCAACGGTATATTCTCCTTTACCACAACCTAATTCAAGAACAATAGGATTATCGTTATTAAACATCTCTCTGGCCCAATTCCCTTTTTGCGGCATTCCTCTCTCTACTTCTTCGCGAGTTGGTTGGATAACATTATCGAATGTATCGTTTTCCCTAAATCTCTTTAACTTGTTTTTACTTCCCACCTTTTATTACTTCTATTTTTTTTTGCAAAAGTAATGTTTTTTTACTGTTAATCATTAAACAGAAAAATCCTGATTTTCTTAATTATGTTATACTTATCTGCTATGATTTCGGATATAACTCCCCTAAATACAGTGAAATAATGAAAAATTTATAGTTAACAATGTGTTAATTTATTTTTTTTCACCTACAATCATATATCAGTAATTTCCTACATATCAAACAATTAAGGAGTTAAAAGTCTTTTAATACTGTAAGTATCATCTATTTATACCCTAAACACCTTTGCTTAACGTAAAAACTTTCAGTAAATTGCAGTAACCTTATATTTATTACGAATGAAAGACCTTGACAAAAAGGATGCAAGTTTACTATGGAAACCTTCCGATGATATTATAGAAAAATCTAATCTCAGCGATTACTTTATATGGCTTGAAGAAAACTACAGCTATAACTTCGAGGATTATGGTGAGCTTTGGGACTGGTCGGTATCGGCCAATGAAGAATTCTGGGAAAGTATTATCGAATACTACAAAGTTCTATATCACGGAAGCTACGAAGAAGTTGTTTCAGGAAATAAAATGCCTGAAATATCGTGGTTCGAAGGCATAAAACTTTCTTATGCAGAACATGTTTTCAGAAACTATAATGATGAGAACCCGGCAATAATATACAAACATGAGAGTGGAGAAATACACGAAGTGCCGTGGCAGGAATTAGTTGAAAAAGTAGCTTCTCTAAGAAAATATCTGTTAGATTTAGGGATCACAAAAGGTGATGCTGTTGTTGCTTATTTACCAAACAACGTAGAAGCCACAGTGGCTTTTTTAGCTGTAAATTCTATAGGTGCTATTTGGTCGAGCAGCTCTCCCGATTTTGGTTTAAATTCAGTTATTGAGCGTTTTTCACAGATAGAACCTAAGTTACTGATAGCTTCCGAAAGCTACAGTTATAACGGAAAAGAATTCAAACGCAGTGCCGAAATTTTAGAATTAAATAATCAAATTGAAAGCATAGATTATACAATTGTTATTAGCGGGAACAATGATTTGTGGAACACGGAAACATCGTGTATCTGGGATTATGCCCTGCAAACCGATGCTGAAGAACTGGCATTTGAAAGAGTTGAGTTTTCTCATCCAATCTGGGTTCTGTATTCTTCAGGAACTACAGGAGCTCCCAAGCCAATTACTCATAGCGTAGGAGGCGTATTGCTGGAACATCTTAAATATCTTGGTCTGCACAACGATGTAAAGAAGGGAGACCGCTTCTTTTGGTTTACAACTACCGGTTGGATGATGTGGAATTATCTTCACGCCTCACTACTACATGGTGCTACGATAGTTCTTTATGATGGTAGTCCTTCATATCCGGATATTAATACTCTGTGGTCGTTGATAGAAAAGGTGAAAATTAACCATTTTGGAATTGGAGCCAGTTTCGTTGTGGCTAGTATGAAAGAAAAAATACGTCCAAAACATAATTTTGACCTCAGCTCATTAAAATCGATTGGGTCTACCGGCTCGCCTTTAACTCCGGAAGCTTTTGGTTGGATATACAGAGAGGTGAAAAACGATGTTTGGGTAGCTTCTATTAGCGGCGGAACAGATGTGTGCAGTGCATTTGTTGGGGGTAACCCCTTAAGTCCCGTGTATTCCGGAGAAATTCAATGCCGTGCATTGGGTTGTGATTTAGTAGTTTTTGATGAAGAGGGAGATGAACTATATGAAGAAGTTGGAGAAATGGTTATTAAAAAACCCATGCCTTCAATGCCTATATTTTTTTGGAACGATGTAGATAACAAACGTTATAAGGAAAGTTACTTCGAAAAATATCCCAACTTATGGCAACATGGTGACTGGACTAAAATTACATCCCGCGACAGTATTGTTATATACGGGCGATCGGATGCCACCCTTAACAGAGGAGGAGTAAGAATAGGTACAAGCGAAATATACCGGGCAGTAAACAAAGTAGAGGAAGTTAAAGATTCAATGGTTCTAAATATTGAAAAAGATGGAGGAGAATCTATTATGCCGATTTTTATTGTTCTAAACAACGGTCTGAATCTGGAAGATGAATTGGTTGATAAAATAAAAATGTCTATTCGAAATGAATACTCCCCACGCCATATTCCGGACAGATTTATCGCTGTCAGTGAAATACCATATACCATTAGCGGTAAAAAAATGGAAACCCCAATAAAGAATATATTTATGGGGAAAAGTGTAGAAGCCTCCATAAAAAAAGGGTCTATGAAAAACCCTGAACTGTTGGAAGAATACCTGATGTTGGTTGATAAGATAAATTAGAAGCTAAGAACATTTTCACCTTGCAGAAAATATAAACTATATACCTTGAAAAAATTATTATTACGATTAAGTCTGATTTTATTTGTCAGTACATCATATGCTGCAACCGAATTACCCAATAGCTACACCTTAACGAATGCTGATTATGAACTCGTGGGGAACGAAAGATATCCTAATTTTGATATCAGGTCTAATGGAACAGAATCAGACCCTTATGTAATTCTTCAGAAACTAAACCAAATATTGGATTTTCATTTTACCTCCTCAGAAGAAGATGCCATCAAAGTAACTTTCGAAGTTTACGATGGTTCTGTATATCTGGTCGATTGGGATTTATATGTTGAAAACTCAAAATTCAGAACTTCCGACTATTTTTTAAGTGCCTCTTATAAAAACCTGGGTAATGAAAATACTCTGGATATTTCAACCTGGAATATTGAACATTTCCCAAAACACGACTCAACACGGTCGAAAGTTAAACAGTTTATCATAAGCTCTAAATTAGATATTTTTGGTTTACAGGAGATAGGAAATAACAACAACGAATTTAATGAATTGTTAACTGATTTGGGAGATAGCTATGACGGGTTTATCAATTATCCGGAGAACAGTTATGACATTAATCTGGCATTTATCTATAAGAAAGATGAGATTACCCTTGTAACACCCGGTAGAAATATATTGGAGTTAATCGACAGTGATCCATTCCCCAGAACTCCTATCGAAATAGTTTTCAGGCATAAGTCGGGAATTGAATTTATTGTCATCAACAATCATTTAAAATGTTGCGACGGGAGTGAAGACAGACGCAGATCTGCTTCTGAAAAATTAAAAAAATATATTGATGATAATTATACCTCTTCCAACAAAAAGGTTGTTGTAGTTGGCGATTGGAACGACAGAATAGATAGTGGTGAAAGTAATTTGGTTTTCGAAAATTTCATGACAGATTCCGACAACTATATTTTTGTAGATGAAAAGGTATCGGAAGAATCAAAAGACGGCCCCGGCTGGCCCAATATAGATCATATCCTAATCAATAAGTACTTATTTATAAGCAATACTACAGATGCAGGAAAGTTGAAAGTTGAAAATTTCGATTACCACTACGATGCTTATGTTTCTGATCATTTCCCGGTTTGGGTAAACCTGAATCCGGAACTTCTAAGTAATGAAATCAGCTATATCTATAAATCAGGGCTGGAGGTTTTTCCCAATCCTTGCTCAGAACAGTTTATCACATTAAAACTTAAAGATGGTATAAAAAAAGCGGGGATATTAGTTGTTAATATACATGGGCAATTATTGATTAGTGAAGATATAGATACTAATAAGATTGATGTATCTGAATTATCTGCAGGGATTTACATCCTGAAGTTAAGACAGGATGGTATTGTTTATACCGGTAAGTTCATAAAAAATTAAAGCTGATTATTCTTAGAATATCCGATATAAGACAAAAAAGCCGCATACACCCTTTGTATGCGGCTTTTATCAAAATACGATTATAGCTTAATCATAAACATTTCCAATCTTAGCGAGCTTGGGTTTATTTATCAATTTTATTTTTCGTCCTTTTAATATTATCAGCTTATCTTCTTTAAACTCAG
>JBDLJM010000067.1 GCA_039714315.1 Bacteroidota bacterium
AATAATTTATATGTTTTATCAGATCTTTTCTTCCGGTTCTAAAATAAGTACAATCTTGTTGAAATCGGCAGCACCGTTAATTACTTTCCTGTAGTCTTCGAATACTTTTGGTTCAACTTTGTTTTCCCTGTAATATTCGTTTGCATGAACAGTCAGTATATTTTCTTTTAGCTCATAATATGAGTGAAATTCAAATAACCTTTCCTCTTTACTCTTTTCGTAGTAGTGGTGGATATTTATGTCGTCGATGTTCGAAATTTTATAGCCTTCGGGTATATTAATATTGATAACCCTGTTATAAGTTTTATTAAATTCACCTTCCAAAGGCAATACACGCTCATCTTCCTGATACATTTCCATTTGCGGACCGATAAGTTCTCCTAATTTGAACAGGTATTTTCTGCCGGCTTTATTCACAAAGGCATCGCTTTCAATATCGGCGATAATTATAAATGGTTTAACTCCAAACAACTCTGACTTATCATTTTTTACTTCCTTATTTTTTATTGTGATGCTCTCGCTGATAGATTTAATAATTTCATCGTATAAACCATCAATTGCTTCTTTATCTATAAGGTTTACAAAAGGTTGAATAAATACAGCATTATAACCTTTAAATTCCCGCTCAAGTTTTATAATACTTTGCATTTCTTTGTCCGTATCGAAAGAAATATCTATTGTCATATTATCCTCCGAATCTTCTGCCGAAGGAGCAGTTATATATTTAATTTGCCCAACACCACTTTTGTAATTTCCAACGGCAACTTCTTTAATAAACAAACCGTAGTTATCGGTAAATTGTATTGGAGGAAAGCCCATTCGCGACTCCAGTTCTTTAATCGAAGTATATTTATCGACCGTTGGGAAATATAGCAGATAATCGGTTAGGAAGTTATATGCTTCATAATCATCATCGAATCTGAGGTTAAATCTGTTACTTGTTAAAACAACTTCTGTTGGAATACCTATGCTGTTTAACGCTGCGATATAAACTTTCAGCAGTCCTATTTCCGATCCGGTTTTACTTTTAATAACGGAGCTTATGTCTTTAGATTCTTCACTGTTAATCTCAGAAAAATAGAAATTACTTTTTATATAGTTTTCCAGCGCTCTGATACTTGATGAGGCATCCTCTTTCTTTTTTGCTCCCGCATTTTTAATTAGCTTCTTTACATTTGAGGCTTCACTTTTTGACAACTCCTGAAATAATAATTTATACAGATTTTCAGATACATTGTCATACGATGATATTCCATGAACGTTCGAATATTTATTTTGGTCGAGCTTGTAAACTAAATATTGTTTGGAAGCATCATAAGGTGATCTTTCTTCATTTTCCAGTTCTTCAATTTTATCAACAGATAACTTCCAATGTAGCTTATCTTCCGATAAGGTGTCCTGTTCAATGTCCTGAAGTCCGTTGTAGCTCTTAAAATCGAATATCAGGTTACTTGGCGAGAATAAATCAAACTCAATATTTCGCTTTTCGTACGATTCCTGAAAGGTCATCCTTTTTCCTCTGTATGAAGGGAATTTTTTAACAATAAAATAATACTCAATAACGCTTCCTTTTTCAATACCTTCGATTGCGTAGTATTTATATTCTTCTTTTGTCTCTTCGTTTTGAGCCGTTAGTATTTTTGAATCGTCAAGTTCTATTACTTTTCCTTCTTTATTAATTACCCTGGCTTTGCTGGTTAATAATTCGGAGCCTGAATTGTAGGGGAGATATATTTTGTTGAATTCCTCTATTTTTTCATCTGAATTTAACCAGTAAGCATTGTGTTCCAGATAGAATTCCACAAGGTTGTCATCATCATTAAAATAAAATTCGGTCACTATTTTATCTTTTAGTGAGATAATATCCTTTTCTGATGCGGGGTCTAAATTATAGCTTTTATAGTCGGCTTTTTCATCCCAGGAATAAGATTTGTAAAATGGTTCCTGGGCAGAAATTTTTACTGTAATAAGTAAGAGTAAGAATAGTAATATGCTATTTTTCATGAGTGTTTATTTTTTTTAGAACAATTAACTCTTTATATGCTTTTTCCGTGTTTTTCAATATTTTCAGATAGTCTTTTTGCTCTGACTTTGTCAAGGTTAAAAAGTCGAATTTCACTGAATGAGTGTAAATAATCTTATTATCTTTTCTCGAATAATTTATTGATGACGACAGTAGGTTATTTTCCGATTTAAAATTTTCAGGTAGATAGTCTACAAAATATCCTTCCGGAATATTTAGTTCGTTAACAAATGTATATGACTTCTTATAATCAATTTCGATATCGGTTTTTCGATCTTCTTTTATATAATGGGTAAGCAGGATTTGATCTAAGTTTAAATTTACATAAACTTCATCACCACCGGCCACAATATAATTTGATATTTTGAAATCATAATTGATAATAAAATCTTTGTCGTAATCATACTTATTGATCTCTGTAATGTTGCTTGCTATGAATTTATTGTTACCTTTTTGAAGGTAATTTTTATAGAAATCATTAAGTTTCGATTCAGTGTTGTAAGACTCCAAATATTGAAAGGCATCTACTTTACTGTAACCTTTTATTATTCTTTTAGCACTTCCTTTCAATTGCTTGTTCTCGATATAAATTTTTGTTGAATCGATTTCTGCATTAATTTCAGCATCAATAACCGGAACTTCTATTATTTCGAATTTGTTGTTATCATTAGAAACCAAGGCTTCCTTACCCTGTATAAAACTTGTAGGTAACTCTAAAGGAATAAATCTTGCCGTAGCATCTAAAAAGTAGTTTTTATCACCGTTTTTATATACAAAAATCATATGATTATCAACAGCAGGAGTAGGTAATTCATCGTATTTATAAGGTATACTTCTGGTACCGATCCAGGTTAAATTACCTTCGATTTCTGCAATTTCAAACATCTCGCTTAATATGCTGGAGTTATCTTTACAATCGCCGTATTTTTTTCTGAATACGTCATTTGCCTCTCTTGGTATAAATCCGCCAAGTGCATATTCGAAGGCTATGTATTTTATATTGTTCTGAACCCAATAATACATTGCTCTGACTTTTTCGATTTCACTGTCCTTATTTTTGGTAAGCTTTTCTACTACACTCACAAGCTCAGGATTGCTCGGTTCTTTATTGATGTCTTTTATGAGTGAATAATACCATTTGTAAAGATCAGACGATTCTGATGTCAGTTTTACTATTTTATTATCGTCAGTTTTATACTTAGAAATAATAGGTACTACGTGTGGAAAATAGTTCTTGTAATTTGGAGTGCTTTCTTCCATTTTAATAGCATCTACATCTTTTGCCTGCCAGGAATAAGTTATTTTATTTCTTTTTTCCTTTTTTTTGAATTCTATATCTAAACTATCGGTGTTAAACTGTTTAAAGTCGAGGTCTATATCCTTATCTACATTGATTGTTAATTTAGCATTCACAACAGGAAAAGAATCGCCAAAGTAGAATGAACTTAAAAATCGTGGATTTAGAATTTTTGCAGCTACCAAAAGTCTGGTTTTTGACCCCGGATTTACGTTTGGGTAAACAAAATTAATAGACTTAACATCATCGAAAAATGAACCATCTAATTCATCTTTTTTCATAAAGTTTTTAACTTCATTTTCGCGATATTCCCCATTTTCTATATTGAAAGAAGATGCTTCTACATCTTCAATTTGAAAAAATGAGGAGTAGCCTATTGATTCTTTAGAGAATTGGGTAGCGGATTCATCCAGAAACAGGTTTTCATCAATTGATGTTTTCTCAATGACAATATCATTATCTTTGATTGCAATATCAATAATTACTTCCCTGTTTAATCTAACTACGTTTGTAGACGGGTATTTCTTTTTGAGATGATTGAAGCCTGAGACAGACTGTGCTATCCCCGAAACTCCAACAAAAATCATAGCCGCGACTAATAAGTTGCGAAGGATACTATATTTCTTTTGAGTCATAAATATCACCGTTAAAATACTGTTCAACTCTAACTAAGCGACCTTTAGAATCATAATATTTGGCCTCGCCGCTTTTGTCGTCGTTCAAATAATTAATACTTTCTTTTAGATTGCCATTTTGATAATATTTTTTCGACAATCCGTTTCTTTCATCATCTTTAAATATTAGCTCTTCCTTAACTTTCCCGTTTTTGAAATGTTTTATATACACTCCGTTGTACTGATCATGTATATTATTATGTTTTGAAAGTAATTGGCCATTATAATCATAGGTTGCGTATACATTTTCCGAAATACCATTTTTAAACTCCATCTCTCTGGCCTTATTACCATTATCGTAATAAGAGACTATTTTTGCAGTTTCATTTTCGATCTCTATCATTGGTAATTCTTTACCGTCTTTATCAAGGTAGCTATAACCAATTAACTTATTGTATTTGTAAAATCTAATTAGCTGAAGTTTACCTTCGTCACTGTAAAATGTTTTCCTGCCGTGTAGATTATTGTCAGAATATTCGGTTGTAATAACCACTGTTTTGCCATCTTCTGCGTATGTAACTACCTCGCTGTTTAATTCTCCGAGGTTATATTCGTACTTGTTTTCTATATTTCCGTTCTCGTGGTACGTAGTTACTATTCCCTGATATTCACCATTAAGAAGTACACCTTCTCTTCTTTTGTTCCCGTTTTTATAGAACCATGTCCATGTTCCTGAAGCTCCACCATTTAGGTAGTTACCTTTAACAACGATATTTCCGTAATAATCGTATGCAACAAAGGGACCGCTTTTGGTTCGGTATTTAAAACTGGTTTCAGATAATTTTTTATTGTCTGGTGAGTTATTTATCGCAATAAAATTACTTTCAGAATTTTTGAAATCAATTTCCTGGTACAACTTACCATTACGATCAAAAAACTTTTCAGTGTTCAATGAACCATAATCATATATGCCATTGTAATAACATTTTCCTTCAACCGAAAAATGTTTTTGCACTCCGTTGAGTTCCCCTTTATGATAATAGCTAATCGATTTTAGTGTTCCGTCAGTGTAGTAATCACGCCATTCTTTATCTTTTTGATCTTCTAAATACCAACCCTGGGATTCGATTTTACCATTGTAATAATAACTTACATAATATCCTGATAAAGCATCATCTTTATATGTAGTTATCGACTTTACTTTTCCATCACTGTAATAGTTAGTATGTTCGCCCTGAGCCTTGCCTTCTGAATAAATACCTTTTGAATATACAGTACCATTATCGGTGTAGAATTTCCATTCTCCAACTTTCCCGCCACTTACATCATACAGGCCTTCAGTTGTTTTGATACCGTTAATTGTAAAACTCTCATAGAAAAATTTACCACCTTTCTTGTCGGCTTCTTTTAAGAGCTTTCCTTCATCGTCGAAAAATTTGTAGGCAATAAGTTCGTCCTTTCTGTATTTATACTGGAAGTGGAGTTTGCCCTCAGGACTATATTCAAAATAATCACCGTCTAACTTCCCATTTTTATAATTTGATTCTATTTTTAAGGTATTGCTCGGGTAATATGTTTTCCATAAACCTATGTTTTCACCTTCAAGTCCTTCACCTTCTTTTATTAAGGTTCCATGTTTGTTGTATGATTTAAATGAACCGCTGAATTTGCCATCAACATAGTTATATGTATAACCTAATTTACCATTAGCGTAATAGTTCTTTTCAACTTTTTGCTTCAGTCCATTTTCGAATAATACCTCATATTCTTTTTTACCGTTACCAAAATATTTGGTTACCACCCCTTCAGGTTTGTCGTTGGTGTAAGCCACAACATATTCTTTGGCAGATTTTCCGATTTGATGGAAACTATTGTATGGGCCTTCTAATGTGTTCTTTTTATATACTTTATCCTCTTCAAGTGCTCCGTATTTATTGTAGTATTTGTAAGGGCCGTTTAAAGAATCATTTGAATAACCGGTCTCATATTTAACTTTTCCATTCAGGTGATATCCAATATTACTTCCTTCAAGTTTGCCCTCTTTATAGTTGGCAATTTCTTTAATATTTGAATTATTGTAGTACCAGATCCATTTTCCGGTTCTCTTTTCCTGACCGTCATACTCTCCTTTGGCATTTAATTTACCCGCTTCATCGTAATATTCCCAATTACCATAAGCCTTATTGTCTTTTTTGCTGCCAATTCCACCTAAACGGTTATTGTTATAGTAATATGATACTGGCTGCTTCTCGCTATTTAACAGTAAACTGGTTCCTTCAAAAATTCCTGTCCATTTTTCATGGAACTGGTCAAGGAAGGATATGATATTTTCTTCATTTTTATTAACGATCTTTTTATACTTTTTATTTTGTATAGAGTAGTTTGTCGTATAAACGAAATTATCAAAATTGTCGCTTTCGTAAATCCATTTATATAACTTAACATATGTTTTATCCCAAAAACCGTCTTTTCCTGTGAAAGTTTTTAATGTCTCAAATAGAGCATGATTCTGTCTAACAAAGGCTATATTAATCTTATTGTCGATTTCATAATCAGACCTAAGTGCAATTCTATTATTTATGATTAAGTCTGATTCGAAAAATGCTTTATCATCTTTTGAAATGCTTAACCCTTTAACTTTTTCATTTGAATTTTTTCTGGCAAGCAATTCGTTTATTGAATTAAGAATATCAAACGAATTTTGACCGTCGGGATTAAGTAGTAAGTAAGTGTTAAAGCACATCAGTGCTTGAGAAATTTGATGTTGCTTATAGCAGATATTTCCTATTTTAAGATGAATATCCGGATTGTAAGGATTTAGTACAGCCGAAAGCTTATACATTTCTAAAGCTTTGGAATAATCCTCTAACTGGTCATGAAAAACACCTTTGTAGAAATAGAAATTATAACTTTTTGGAAACTCTTTAAGTCCCTCATCTAAAGTGTTAAGTGCTTCTTCTTTGTTTTCAAGATACCAATATGACAGAGCTTTATTCAGGAAAAAAGAAGGGCTGTCATCCCTGTTTGGGCTTTTTAGTCCTTCGTCGCATACTTTTACAGCTTCTTCATATTTTTTTTGCTGGATTAAATAGTATGATTTTGTTACCTGTATTGGCAGGTAAATAGAATCATTTGGATTTATGTTATCAATGATTTTTACTATCTGACCATACTCTTCTTTCTCCGATAGAGCAGTAATTTCTTCTGAGATAGAGTCATAATCATTATATGTGATTTTATCCTGCGAAAAGCATATATTATTAATACTTAGCATGATGCCAATAAAAAGTAAGATATTTTTCATAAGTGGGTATTAGTTAAAAAATAGCCATAAGGATATAAAAAAAAAATGTTTGTTTTTATGATATTCGATAGGTTTTAGGTTTTTCAAATCTAATTAATTCAATTGAATTTCAAAATTATTTAGAATCAACGTAGTTAAAACCCTTGGTTTTTTTTTGATGCCCGCCTGCTCTGATGCATTCAGGCAGGTTTATTTGGCATTACTATTATTGATAATTTTACTTTCCCATATTTGTATTATCAATATTATGTGCCTATTCCGGCTTTTCATTTATACGCTTCGCAAGCAAAACAACTCACAATATACTTGCAATGGTCTTGTCGCAAACTCCAAGCCATTGCAAATATTTGTTCGACATATTTTGCTTACTGCAGGGTATCATTGCAATCCGGGGCATAAGTCCATAGTATAGCTGAATTTTTTCTCGCCCGGATAGAAGTGTTAGCCCGCAAAAACTATGCTTTGTAATTGTTGTTTTTGCAAAGCGACCCCGGGAGCTCTTGCGAAAACCTACAATTACAAGTATAGATTTGAGGACTATAAACGTATAGCCGGAAATTGCGCCAAAAAAAGCATGTGAAATTTCAATTGGTGAAAATGGACTTGATTCGTGATAATACCAAATTGAATAAAAAAAAGGTTAGCTCTTTACGAACTAACCTTTTATATATTATTGAAGTTTATTTACTACAATGTATCAATAGCATTTAAATCTTCGAAAGCCTGCTTAAGTCTTGCTTTGAAAGCTTCTTCGCCTTTACGCATCCAAACACGTGGATCGTAGTATTTTTTGTTTGGAGAATCAGCTCCTTCAGGATTACCAATTTGAGATTGGATATATTCCTTTTTATCATCAAAATAATCTCTAACACCGCTCATCATAGCATATTGCATATCAGTATCGATATTCATTTTGATAGTACCGTAACCGATAGCTTCTCTGATTTCTTCGAGAGAAGAACCCGAACCACCGTGGAAAACAAAGTTTACAGGGTTTGCTTCAGTATTGTATTTTTCTTCGATGAATTTTTGAGAATTATCAAGAATTTTTGGAGTAAGCTTAACATTCCCCGGCTTGTAAACCCCGTGTACATTACCGAACGATGCAGCAATAGTGAAGTTAGGACTTACTTTACTCAACTCTTCGTATGCGTAGGCAACTTCTTCGGGTTGAGTATAAAGTTTTGATTCATCAACATCTGAATTGTCAACACCATCTTCTTCACCACCTGTAATACCTAATTCAATTTCAAGAGTCATACCCATTTTGCTCATACGCTCAAGGTAAGTTTTACAAAGCTCTATGTTCTCTTCGATTGGTTCTTCTGACAAATCAATCATGTGAGAGCTGAATAATGGTTTTCCATGAGCAGCGAAATGAGCCTCACTGGCGTCAAGTAATCCATCAATCCAGGGAAGTAGTTTTTTTGCAGCGTGATCGGTATGCATGATCACCGGTATCCCGTATGCTTCAGCTAATTTGTGAACGTGTTGTGCTCCTGAAACACCACCTAATATAGCAGCTTTCTGACCATCGTTCGATAAGCCTTTTCCTGCGTTGAAAACAGCGCCTCCATTAGAAAATTGTATTATAACAGGTGAGTTAAGCTCTTTAGCTGTTTCCATAACAGCGTTCATTGAGTTTGTTCCAATTACGTTAACAGCCGGTAATGCAAAATTCTTTTCTTTTGCAAGTTTAAAAATTTCATTTACCGCTTCTCCTGTAGCAACTCCTGGTTTGATATTGTAACCCATGACAGTTAATTGATTTAATTTTTTTTAAATAACGATGCAAATATACAACTATTATATAAAGTGTAAAAAGTACAATAAGTCCTTTTCAACTTTTTTTTATATTTGACTCTCAAAATTAATATTTATTTTCTATTTAGCAGTAGTTGAGGTGATTATAAGTTTTTAATTTTAATTAAATTCATTTAGAATAAATAAAAATTTAGGTTATTACCAACTTTTGTTTTTTATGTTTTGTAATATTTAGCATATAAAGTGTCTAAAAACAACTCAATAAATATAAGTTGATTAAATTTGCCCAATTAATAAATTTAGAGATATGATACTTTCCATGACCGGATTTGGAAGAGCAGTGAAGCAGATTCCAAATAAGAAGCTAACTATAGAGATTAAATCACTGAACAGCAAGCAGCTGGACTTGAATGTTCGTGTACCGTCATTTTACAGGGCAAAAGAGCTTGATATAAGATCTATACTTGCAAAATATATACTTCGGGGGAAGGTGGAATTTAATCTGTATGCTGAGGTTACCGGCAGTGATTCTCCATATACTGTAAATACTCCTATTATTGAGTCTTATATTGACGGTTTAAAAAAGGTGTACGACGATGCTCCGGAGGAAAATTATTTAGCTATGGCAGTAAGGTTTCCCGATGCAGTTAAAACCGAAAGGGAAGAGTTGAGCGATGAAGAGTGGAATGAAGTGTCTGAATTGGTAAAAGAAGCTGTAAATAACCTTGTTGATTACAGAAAAACAGAGGGTGTTTCACTTTATAATGAACTAAACTTAAGAATTGAAAATATTGCCGGGTTACTTACAGAGATTCCTCAATATGAAGAAGAGCGTATAAAAACTGTTCGTGAGAGAATTTCAAAAAACATTGATGATCTAAAGATCAATGTTGATGAAAACAGATTCGAGCAGGAAATGATTTTTTATCTGGAAAAGCTTGATGTTACTGAAGAAAAGGTTAGATTAGACCATCATTTAAAGTATTTTACGGAAGAACTGGATGGAGGAGAATCTAACGGAAAGAAACTTGGGTTTATATCTCAGGAGATAGGCAGGGAAATAAATACTCTAGGATCAAAATCCAATCATTCAAAGATGCAACGTATTGTTGTGCAGATGAAAGATGAGTTGGAAAAAATAAAAGAGCAGGTATTAAACGCTTTGTAACATAAGAATTTGAATTATCTAAAGAACCGATAGTTATTTTTGCTATGGGATTTTTATAAACAATAACTGAATATACATGTCAAAACAAGGCAAACTCATTGTTTTTTCGGCACCATCGGGATCTGGAAAAACTACTATTGTACGTAACTTATTGAAACGAAATATTGGCTTGGAATTCTCAATTTCTGCGGCGTCAAGAGAGCCTAGGGTTAATGAAGTTAATGGAAAAGATTATCATTTTATTTCACTTGACGATTTTAGGTCAAAGATTGAAAACGATGAATTTTTAGAGTGGGAAGAGGTATATGCCGATAATTATTACGGGACCTTAAAAAGTGAAGTCCAACGGATTTGGGATGAAGGTAAACATGTGATTTTTGACATTGATGTAGTTGGGGGATTAAATATAAAGAAACAGTTTCCCGATAATACAATGGCAATTTTTGTTCAACCGCCAAGTGTGGAGGAATTGAAAAAGAGACTGGTGGGAAGAGATACCGAAACTCCCGAAAAAATTGCTATGAGGGTAGCTAAGGCCGAAGTTGAAATTAAGTATTCAAATAAGTTTGATTACGTTCTGTATAACGATGTTTTGGAAGTTGCTCAGGATGAAGCTGAAAAGGTGGTGAGAAATTTTATAGAAGAGGGATAGTGGCGTTAGCCTTTATGTTTGAGAGAAAATAGAGTTAAGTAATTAATAAACAAAAATGAATATAGGCTTATACTTCGGAACATTTAATCCAATTCATGTCGGGCATATGATAATAGCCAATCATATGGTTGAATTTAGTGATTTAGACGAAGTTTGGTTTGTAGTTACTCCGCATAATCCTTTTAAGAAAAAAAGTACTTTGCTCGATGACTATCACCGTCTGGATATAGTTCAACGTGCAATAAAAAATTACGATCACCTAAGAGCAAGCGATATAGAGTTTAATCTTCCACAACCCAACTATACATCAAGAACTATGGTTGCACTGGAGGAAAAATTTACTATGCATAAGTTTGCTCTTATAATGGGACAAGACAATCTGGAGAGCTTTCACAAGTGGAAAAATCACGAGGCATTAATTGACAATCATAAAATATTTGTATATCCGCGTCCCAATACCGGAGAGTCAGTTTATTCGGAGCATAAAAATGTAATACATATAAATGCACCATTGATGGAAATTGCAGCTACAGATATACGTAATGCAATTAAGGAAGGAAAAAATGTAAAACCTCTTCTTCCCGAAGGAATCTGGGAATATATTGATCATCAAAATTTTTATAGGTAGGAATAATTTTACATTATTAAGTTTTCAATATCTCGTTGGTGAAGTAAATACCTGTGAGCCGGCTTGTTTATTTGAAAAACATCAATTTTTTCATTATTGCACATATTGGTTTTTTATGGATAAATCATGTTATATTCGCTGACTGAACTATAGAATCGGAACTTAGTAAATTAAATCTATCCATAAATATTAATAGTATATGAAGAAGCTTGTTTTATTATTAGCAGTTGTTTTATTGTCAAATTCTGATTTGTTCTCACAATCCGGGCCTTATTCTATTGGATTAAGACTAGGTGGGGGAAGTGAATTTGGAGCTGAATTATCATATCAGCATACACTTGGAGGTAATGGCAGGCTAGAGGCTGACTTAGGTTTTTACAACCATCATACAAAAGATTACGGTACAAACGGATTCAAGCTTACCGGAATATATCAATGGGTATTGCCAATTGATAATGGGTTTTACTGGTATTTTGGTGGTGGAGTTTCTGTAGGTAACTATAGTTATGTTTATTATGATGATGATAAATTTAACAAGCATGGAACGTTTTTATCAATTCCGTTAAACATTGGAATAGAATACAGAATACCTAAGGCTCCATTAAATTTTTCATTAGACTTCAGACCTGAGTTAGGTGTTTTATACCCGACAAACAGATTATTTGGGGCAGGAATAGCTTTGGGAATCAGGTATACTCTCTAAGCATTAATCAGCATTGATATATATAGTCGTTTTTGGGTTTTCTCCGGTAGTGTAACCGCTAGGAAGTGTCATGCCGATTTCGATAGTTTTTTCGCTTAGATTATCCGGATTTATTAATGTTTTTACATTGAACTCTGAACCCATATAGCCTTTTCGAAGGCTTAGTTCGTCGGGAGACAGATAATCGTGGAGCTTAACAGCACTGCCTCCAAATTTTAAGTCTATTTTTATATCATCTTTCGCTTCCTCGCTAAGAATTAGTTTAACAGCTACATCCTGAGCTATATGCTCAACATGTTGTTCGCTTTTTTCGAATGAAACTTTAATGCTGTTGCTGTCACTATCTTTCGAACATGAAGTAATGATTAGAATTAATGCGACTATGAATGTTTTAAACTTTAGCATGGCCCGGAAACTTTAATTTGTTTAAAGTTAGGCATTTTTACTGATAAAGCCTGTTTTGTAATTGATTTACAGAATAGTTTGTATAAAAAAAGGAGCCGATATCGGCTCCTTTTCTAAATTATTTAAGCAATTTATTATATTGTTTTTTTCAGAATCCATGCCTTGTTATTCTCCTTGGCTTTTATAGCTAACAAAAACTTTTTTGCGTCTCTAAAGTTGCTAAAGCTTTTGTACGATACAATGTGTAAGCCACTTTTGTTTTGGCCTATCAATTTTGCTTCTATTCCCTTTTTGTTTAGGATTCTTATATTTTTATTGGCATTTTTCTCTAATCTAAATGCGCCGGATATTACGTGATACTTTAAAGGCTTGTTAACAACAGGAACCGTTAGAACTTCTTTAGTTTCTGCCGGCTTAACAGTTATTTCCTCTTTTTTAGTTTCGGTTTTTACAGGAACATTTACCTCCACATTTGTGTTATTGGGGCTAATGCTAATCTTTGCATTAGTCATATTAGAGATAGAATCGCTATACTGATAATACGAAAGTGCACTTATCGCTATAAAAGGAACTATTACAGCAGCATACCTGACAATTTTTCTGGTATAATTTGTCTTAGGAACTGTTTTAGTTTTGTGTAATTGTTTTAAGTCTCCTATTGATTTATCTCTCTTAATTGATAAAGAAGTAAATTTAGACAGCCCGTATGAGTCTGTTAGATAATTAACACTTTCATCGGCTGTGAATTCTAAGTTTCTGTCTTCATTAAGTCTGAATGATCCAACTTTTTTAATGTCGAATGTATTACTTTGATCAAGTTCATTTTTCCAAAGTACTACAGTTTCGTCAATGATGTCGATTGCATGCGAATATGAAATCTTTTTCGCTTTCATTAAATAATTTGCCAAGAGACCGTCGTTCTTGTCCAGGTGTTTATTGAAAGCAATCTCCTTTGTAGGAGGAAGAAATTTATGTTGGTTGTGAATATTTTTTGCAGATACTCTATTTGCTATAAAACCTCCGAATCCGGGTACTATAACACAATCGTATCTGTATAATAAGTCACTTATGTATTTGTCTAATGCCATAAAAGCAGATCATTACTATTTTATAGTAATCAAAATTACTAAAAAAGACTGTTCAAATTGTTCGTGTAGCCTCTTTCTTATAAACAGGAGGAATTA
Source organism: Bacteroidota bacterium (assembly GCA_039714315.1). NCBI lineage: Bacteria > Pseudomonadati > Bacteroidota > Bacteroidota bacterium. The sequence goes on from JBDLJM010000067.1 coordinate 13,743, forward strand.
AGTTATTAACAATTTGTCGGTTTGCGTGGTTTTTAATTTATTTTAATTAAATATTTGTCATTCAATTTAATAAGCTTAAATTTAATCTGGAAACCTTCCGGTGTTTTTTATTGATGAGTAACTTATTAACATTGGAAAAAATCAGGAAGTGTTTTTTTATCCAAATAATTCTGTCTTTTAGATGAGAAAAACATGAGGGATGAAGAAATAAAATATACTATCGCGCTCTTTTTCACTAAGGGTATTGGCTTGCATAGTGCCAAAAAATTAATAAATGCATTCGGAAGTGCGGAGAGTGTTTTTGAAGCCAGAAATTTTGATATTATCAGAGTTTCCGGTATTAGTAGTGGTGTTCTGAAAAATTTCCCAAGTAAAGAGGCCTTGGACAGGGCTGAAGGAGAATTGAGTTTTATAAAACAGAATAATATAAAGTTTTTACGTTTCGATTCGGTAGAATATCCTTTTTTACTAAAACAGCTTTATGACAGCCCTTTGTATATTATGCTTAAAGGTGATGTTGATTTAGGGGCAGATAGATTTATCAGCATTGTAGGTACGCGTAATATGACCAATTATGGACGTAGGTTTTGTGAGGAATTAATTGAAAATATTGCTCCGTATAATCCAACCATTGTCAGTGGTCTTGCATATGGAGTTGATGTTACTGCCCATAAGGCAGCGGTAAAATACAATTTGCAAAACATAGCTGTTGTAGCCCATGGATTGGATCAGATTTATCCCAAAAGTCATTACAATATTGCAAAACAGATACAGGCAAAAGGCGCATTGTTAAGTGAATTTACTTCAGGAGCAATTCCTGACAGAGAAAATTTCCCCCAACGAAATAGAATTATTGCAGGACTAAGCAAAACAACTATAGTTATAGAAGCGGCAAAAAAAGGCGGAGCATTAATTACTGCGGAATTAGCCAACGATTATAACAGGGATGTTTATGCATTGCCCGGAAGGGTTGATGATATGTTTTCTGAAGGGTGTAATAACCTTATAAAAGATAATAAAGCAATACTGTTAAATTCTTCATCAGAAATTATTGACTATCTTGGTTGGGATAAAGACAGTTCGGGTACTATGGTTCAAAAATCATTATTTATAGAAACAAGCACTGAAGAGGATCTTGTGTTACAGAATATTAATGGAGATAGTGTAGCGTTGGATGATTTGTCGTTTAAATCGGAAATTCCGGTTTATAAATTGGTGTCAATTCTGTTGAATCTTGAACTAAAGGGATTAGTTCGTCCACTTCCCGGGAAAATATTTCGACTAACCTAAAACTATAATATTATAAGAATAAACAATCAAATTTTAACCTAACTAATTTATAATCTAACAATTTTTGTAACAATAAATTCTATTACTTAATTAACAACTTTAACACATAAAATTATGTTGGTAGACGTAAAAGAAGTGAATTCAACCGGAGTAAAAGAATTCATGGATTTAGTAAAAAGACACAACCCGAATGAACCTGAATTTTTACAAGCCGTAGAAGAAGTCGCTGAAGTAATAATCCCATTTATCAATGAAAATAAAAAATACCAGGGGAAAAAACTCCTGGAAAGAATGATAGAGCCCGAAAGAGTTATAATCTTCAGAGTCCCCTGGATTAATGATAAGGGGGAGATAATAATAAACAGAGGTTTTAGAATAGAGATGAATTCCGCAATAGGTCCTTATAAAGGAGGATTGCGTTTTCATCCTAGTGTTAACCTCAGTATTTTAAAATTTCTGGCATTTGAACAGGTGTTCAAAAACTCATTAACCACTTTACCAATGGGTGGAGCAAAAGGAGGTTCTGATTTCGACCCTAAAGGTAAATCGGATAATGATATAATGAGCTTTTCACAGTCGTTTATGACAGAATTGTTTCGACATATTGGGCCAAATACAGATGTTCCTGCAGGAGATATTGGGGTAGGTGGCAGAGAAATTGGATATTTATTTGGTCAGTATAAAAGGTTAAGAAATGAATTTACCGGGGTATTAACAGGAAAAGGTGCCGGTTGGGGTGGTTCATTGATACGCCCACAGGCAACAGGTTATGGTAATGTATATTTTGTAGAGTATATGCTGATGACCAGAGACCAGAATATGGAAGACCAAATAGTAATAATCTCAGGCTCAGGAAATGTAGCGCAGTATGCTGCTGAAAAAGCTATGCAGATGGGAGCTGAAGTTATTACTTTGTCCGATTCATCGGGATATATCAAAATCGACGGAGGTATAACCGAGGAAATATTAAAATACCTGATGTATATTAAAAATGAGAAGAGAGGCCGTATTAAAGAAGTTGCCGATAAATTTGAAAATATCCAATTTTTTGAAGGTAAAAAACCATGGGGCGAAAAAGCTGATATAGCAATGCCTTGTGCCACTCAAAATGAAATCAACAAAGAGGATGCTGAAACATTGGTGGCAAATAGAGTTATATGTGTTGCCGAAGGAGCCAACATGCCATCAGATAACGATGCGATAAAGGTATTTCAGAAAGCAAGAATTTTATATGCTCCCGGCAAAGCATCTAATGCAGGTGGTGTAGCTGTTTCGGGGTTAGAAATGGCACAAAACTCAATACGTTATAATTGGTCGGGTGTTGAAGTAGACAGCAAACTACATATGATAATGAAGGATGTTCATAAAGCATGTATGAAATATGGTGGAAATAAGGATGATAGCACTATTGATTACGTAAAAGGTGCTAACATTGCAGGTTTCGTTAAAGTTGCCGATGCTATGCTGGCGCAGGGGGTTGTATAATATTATAGCTTTGTATTGAGTCAAAAAAAACCGTTTCAATTCAATTTTGGAACGGTTTTTT
>JBDLJM010000068.1 GCA_039714315.1 Bacteroidota bacterium
GCACTCATAACATGGGCAACCCCTTCTATTTCGGGAACTATACTTATATATTTTGATGAAGCATATTCTACAACGTCCTTTATTTCCTGCTGAGTGTAATAACCTCCATATTCTGCTTTTTCGCCTAAGCTATTTTCCTTTCTCTTATTCCAGTGTAAAGATTCCTGATTTACTCTCCATGCTCCAATCTCAGTAAGCTTTGGGTATTTATTTATTTCTATTCTCCACCCCTGATCATCAACCAAATGCCAGTGTAATGTATTTATCTTTAACATTGCAAGAATATCAATAATACTCTTTACCTCGTCAACAGTATAAAAATGACGTGATACATCAAGCATCATACCCCTCCATTTAAATCGTGGTGAATCACTAATTTTCACATAGGGAAGAGATATAACTGTTTTCTGCTCCCTGTCTTTCTTAGAGAGAATATCTACACTAATAAGTTGTCTTAAACTTTGAAGTCCATAATAAAATCCGGGATTTGATGAGGCCTGAATCAAAACACCTGACTCATCTATAAGTAAATTATATGCTTCATTCTTTAAAACACTTTTGGTCTCGAATCTCACATCTCCATTAGCCCCTACACTACAATTAAGATGCTTATTAAATTCATCCTGAAAAGTTTTAACCAACTCTTTCTGATCATCATTCTCGACCGAAAAAATTATGTTTGACTGTAAATCAAATTTATCATTCTTAAAATCTGCTGAATTTACTTTAGGAATAATATTCAAATTTGATTCGACTATACTATTATCAGTATCACAGGCTGTTATTACAACAAGCAGGATTAGAAGTTTTTTGAACATTTCGTAATTGTGTTAATTATATTAGTAGCAGTTTAATAGCCCGGATTTTGTTCGAGCTTTTGGTTTCGTTCTATTTCCTGTAGAGGAATAGGAAGTAATATTTTATTATGCTCCATGTTATACTCAACATATTCACTATTTATCCTATTTAGCTCTTGCACATGATTCATGGTTGAAACAACAATACCATTTCTAACCATATCGTCCCACCTATGACCTTCAAAAGCCAATTCCAGTCTCCTTTCCTCTATAATCGCCTTTAATAGATCATCATCCAAGACATTTGTATCGGTAAGTCCTGCTCTGTTTCTTATTTTATTGAGAATACTTCTTCCCATATCTCCTTCTCCCATATAAGCCATAGCTTCTGCTTTTAGCAAAAGAATATCAGCCAACCTCAACAAATAAAACTGATCACCACTATGCCATCCATCGGCATGTTTTTGCTTGTAAACAAAAGGTACTTCTGATAATTTATATGAAGGACTCCAATACTCATCTATCCATGATACTTTTTCCCATATTATACTTGCCTCAAACCTTATAGTGTCCTGTTTCTCGATAAATGCATTTACAAGGTTAACCGAAGGTGTCGCATATTTTCTCCAATGATCTCCTGTAATTGATGGAGGAAGAAAAAGTTGTGGTCCCCAATTACCCTGAGTAGAATTACCAACAAGATATTGTATCTCAAATATTGATTCAGAATTATTATAATTTTCGCCATCAAATAAGCTTCTATAATCACTTAAGAGACTATATCCGGCAGTACTTTCAATTACCTTATCACAATACTCAATAACCTTTAAATAATCCCTATTAGAACGTTGTGCCCATGCCTTTGCCAAAAGAGCATCTGCAGCTCCTTTAGTGGCTCTACCATCAATAGGCTGAAAAGTAACTGGCAGCAATACAGAGGCATTTTCAAGGTCTTTTACTATAAAATCATATACTTCTCTTTCGGTATTCCTTGGCACTTGTATTTCGTTTAATTCAATACTTCCCATATCTTTAACAATAGGAACTCCTCCATATAATTTTGTAAGTTGAAAATAAAATAGTGCTCTTAAAAATTTAGCTTCACCAATAATTTCATTTTTTCTATCGCCATCAAAACCATTTACTCTTCCAATTTTCTGTATTATTAAGTTAGCTCTGGAAATACCTTTGTAAAAATCACTCCAATTTAAAAATACTCTACTGTTATTCGCTTCAATTGTAAGTTGATCGTAAGCAAAAATATCAACATCATCAGGTGGTCCGGCATAACAATTATCCGATCTCACATCGCTCAATAATATATTATCCCAAATAAAGTATTCGCTATGCAATAAACTGTAAACTGCAATTAATGCTGCTTCAAAATCCTCTGCCGAATCGTATGAGTTTTCTGTTGTGGTTATCGATACCGGTTCCAATTCCAGAAATTTAGTACACGACTGAAAAATCAGTGTACTAATCACTAACAAGAATATATATATTGAATTTTTCATTTAAACACCATTTAAAAAGACATATTAATCCCCATGAAAACACTTTTTGCATGTGGGTATGTTCCATAATCAACCCCCTGTACAAGATTACTATTGCCAAAAGCATTTATCTCAGGATCGTAACCTGAATAATTACTTAATGTATATAAGTTTTCGGCAGAGACATATATTTTTAATTTCGATAACTTTAGCTTCGTAATTAATTTTTCGGAGAAGGAATAACTTAAGCTAAGCTTCTTCAACCTCAAATATGATCCATCCTCAATAAACCTATCCGAAATCTCAGAATTACTTTTTGAACCCAGAACAGCACGGGGAATATCTGAAATATCACCTTCTGCCCTCCATCGATCATTTACTACAGAAGTCTGACTCTTAAAATCATTCATTCCTTCAGTGCTGACTCTTGTAGCATTGAAAACCTGATTACCGTACACTCCCTGAACAAAGACATTAAGACTAATTCTTTTATAAGAGAAGCTATTATTTAGTCCATAAACAATATCAGGATTCGAATTTCCTATAATTGTTCTATCTCCTTCGGCTGTTATCTTTTTATCATTATTCAAATCTTTGTATATAATATCTCCTGTTGCAGGGTCAACACCTTCAGAAACATAACCCCAAAAGTTTCCAAGTTCCTTTCCTTCTTCTACACGAATTATATTTCCTCTTTGAATAATATTTCCCGTCATTAATATTTGTCCCTCCAGATCTACGACCTTATTTGAATTATGAAAAATATTAAAATCGGCATTCCAGTTAAACCACGAATCAATAATTTTTGCATTAAGCCCAAATTCCAGCCCTTTATTCTGAATCTTTCCAACATTTTGAATAGATGATGAAACCCCTGCATGGGTAGGAATAGGAACCGATAATAATAAATCGGAAGTATTTTTAACATAAGCGTCAAATACAACACTTAAGCGATCGTTTAAAAAGATAAGATCTGCACCAATATTAGTTTGAGAGGTTGTTTCCCATTGCAAATTTGAATTATCAAGAGTTTCAACAGCAATACCCGGTAATATCTGTCCGTTAAACACATAGTTATATCCGGTATTCACTTTTCCCGACCACGAATATGGAGCTATACGGTCGTTCCCGACTTTACCCCATCCCAATCTCAGTTTAAAGTCATCAATAAACGACTGATTGCTCATAAACGACTCACTGCTAACTCGCCAACCCACAGAAAAAGATGGAAAATAGCCCCATCGCTTTTCCGGACCAAATACCGAAGAAGCATCAGCTCTCATATTACCGGTAAATAAATATTTATCCTGAAAAGAATAATTTAAACGACTAATATAAGACACATTAGACCTGTATTCTTCATTGCTTACGGATGCCAACAACTCAGAACCTCCATTAATAGTTTCGATAGAACCATTTGCAAAATGTCGGGTTTTAACATTCAAAAATGAAGTAGAATTTTTAGAAATAATTCCTCCTCCCATTAGTTTAAACCTATGGTAGCCTATTTCTTTTATATAGGTTAATATATTCTCGTTTATCCAAAACGTACTTGCATCAACTATCTCCTGGGCCAAGCCATCATTAACTCTTCCCCAGTCGGTTGAATAAGGATCTAAGTAATAAGAATATTTACCATTTGAATTGTCCAACGACAAGCTTGAACGAAATTCGAGACCTTTAGCAATTTTGGCTTCAAAAAAGAAATTACTCAAAAACCTGTTACTAAAATAATCCTGTTTGGGAGCATCAGTAATTGCAACCGGATTTTCAAATGATGGTTGCAATGGATTACCCGAATATCTACCATCATCATCAAATATCCCAATTACAGAAGGTGTAACCAAAGCTCCTAGAACAACACCGGTATTTCCTGATTCTACTTTATCATTAACATCTTTATCATGCCACTTAGAATACATGAAACTAGCACCTACTTTTAGCCTCTCGTTAACTTTTTTATCGATGTTTACCTTACCGGATAATCGCTCAGCAAAACTATTTCTGACTATACCTTCTTTTTTTTGCCAGTTTCCGGATATATAATAATTTAATCCATCATCTGACCCTGAAAACGACAGTTGGTAGTTTTGCTGAAATGCTTTTCGGTAGATCTCGTCCTGCCAATCGGTATTCTTATTATATTTAGTCCAATCGGTCGAAAGCCCCAATTCATCCATTAATTCTATATACTGCTCAGAGTTTAATGTTCCAAGCTTTTTTACTATTTCTGAAGAACCAATGTAAGAGCTAAAGTTTATAACATTTTTTAAATTAAACTCTTTTTTAGTCTCAATAATTACAACTCCATTAGCTCCCGACGAACCGTAAATAGCCGTAGCCGAAGCATCCTTTAGAATGGTAATACTTTCGACATCATTGGGGCTAATATCATAAATTGTTAATGTTGGTATTCCGTCTATTACAAATAGCGGATCGCTACTTGCCTCAATTGATGTAGTTCCTCTTATTCTTATAAAACCATGCTTCTGCGGCTTCCCGGAGGGCATCGTCACAACAACACCGGGAGCTCTTCCTTCCAGCGCATCAACTACATTCAATACGGTAGCTTCTTCTAATTTTGAGTTAGTGATATGACTTAAAGAGCCTGTTAATTCCCTTACCTTCTGTTTTCCATACCCTACTATAACAACATCATCGAGGTTGGCTACATTTTCTGACAGCACTACATGGATATCATCCTGCCCGGAATAAAGTACTTCCTCTTCTTTAAATGCTATGTGTGAGAATACCAGAGTTTGCCCCTCATAGGCTTCAATTGTAAAGATTCCATTTGTATTACTTACTGCGCCTTTTTCGCCACCCTTTATATATACCGAAACCCCTTCTACTATTTTTTCTGTGTTATCAGTAATTTTTCCGGTTATCTTTTTTTTTTTGAATTGTTTTCTTGTATCTGTTTTCCTGATAATTATGTAATTATCTTCAATCAGATATTCAAGATCAATTTTTTTAAAAGCCAGATTTAAAACTTTAGATACTGTTTCATCCTTTACATTTAATTTAACAATCACATTAAGCTCTTCCAGATCACTTTTATAGAGTAGAAAATAGTCGGTAACATCAGAAATATGATTAAGTAGATCAATAATCTTTATTTCTCTATTGATTGTTATTTTTTCCGGTGTATTGCTAATAATAAAACCCGTATTTATCTTTTCGGATTTCACTTCAGAAAATACATTACCCGAAAATAGCAATACAATAACAAGTACTGGAATGATTGGATATTGTAATTTCATAGGTTTCGTTTTAGGTGGTGTAATGGGTTACTTTTTTGGTTCTACTATTATTTCTGTGGAAATTTATCTAAATCGTCACCTTGAGCGAAGCGTAGCGTAGTCGAAAGATCTCACGTTTTTAGTAGAAGCCATAAGATTCTTCGACTTCGCTAAAGCTACGCTCAGAATGACGATATTATAATAATTTTAGTTTTTCCACAACATTAGTAGCAGTAGCTCTTTTTAATAATTCTTATTAATTTTCACTTATAACTTTCACGTTTTTATCGCTAACAATAAAACTTATATCCTGAATATACTTCAACTTTTTCAACAAATCAGATAGTTCTTTCTCCTTACTTAATTCACCACTTAAAGTAACGTTTTTAAGTTTTTCATTATCATATACAAAGCTTACTCCATACCATCTTCCAAGTTGTGTCAAGATATCTTCCAGTCTATCGTTTTGAAGTATAATTGAATTATCCATCCAATCTAATGCTTTATCAACATCTGCCTCAATAACACTAATAACTTCTCCTTCGTTAACAATAGCTACATCTCCCGGTTTAATAACTTTAGAATCTCCATGGGTATTTCCAACCTTAACACTACCCTGAACTAATGTAGTTTCAGTACTATGTTCATCCTCATAAGCCATTACATTGAATATAGTCCCTAATACCTCTATATTCATTCTTTCTGTTTCAACAATAAAAGGACGTTCTTTATTATGTGTAACTTCAAATAAACCTTCTCCTTTCAGTTTGCTAATTCTTTTCTTAGAAGCATCATCGATACTGTATTCAAAGTCACTATTTGCATTTAAATTTACTATTGTACCATCAGGCATTGTAACTTTAAATACTTTTCGGGCAGGTACATGAAATTTAAATGTTTCTTTAATCTTATCTTTTAAACTTTCCGATTGAGAAATAGAAGCACTACTCCCACTTACAGATATCGCTAAGCCATTATCACTTTGCCAATTTTGCTCTACATCGGGAAGTTTATATAAAACTCCACTTCCATCTTCTATCGATATTCCGGAATATCCGGCTTCAGCCAGTTCCAAATGATCTTCTAATATTCCTTTATCTGTAAATGAATTTTTAAATACTGTTCCTAATCCAATTAGAATAATTATCGAAGCTGCGTATTTCAAAAATCTGAGATATCTTACTTTTCCTTTATGAACACCATCTACTTTAGAGTGTAGATCAATGAGTCCCTGTTCAATTTTATCTTCTGATTGTTCCTGTATGTTTTCGTTAATATCTATAGAATGCAATGAGTTTACTACCTCAACCGCCTCATTAAATATTTTTTTTTCTTTTCCTGATGCACTATCATATAACTTATCCCAATACAATTTATCTGAGCCCTCCTTTTTCAAGGCCCATTTTATAAATCCATTGTCCTGTATTAATTCTTCAAACGAGATCATTAAATTTTTCACATTAAAGTATTACGATGCAATTTAAATATTTTAACAAAAATAGCAACAAGCATTTCCTTATTATCAATTAATATGGGATGCTCGGAAAAATTCTTGCCGAACACCATGATATTCAATAAACTATCTCTCAATTAACCTCTTTGGTTCTTTATCTTTAAACAACAATATATATTCCCCGGATTTTAAAATGCTATATCAATAGCATTACCCTTCACCCCTATCTTATCAATACTTTTAAAGCTTGTAGTTCTTCCTTCGATTTCAATACGAAAAAATAAATACCTCTGTCCTGTGTAGACAAATCAACTATTTCTCCATCACTTACCTGTCTTTCAACTATAAGTTTTCCATCAATACTAATTACGCTAAGCTGGTATTCTTTATCAATTTTGAGATTAAATATTCCATCACTACCCGGATTCGGATAAACTGAACCCACCTGTTTTTGGATTATTTCATTAGATAACAAATCCTCATAAGAATTTTCGTTATAACAAGCTCCTAATTCATTACGGTATGTATTTATACTTCCAAAAGTGTCCATATTCCACACTTCACCTGTGCTCACATCTCCAATGTAAAGATCATATGCTCCTCTTCCTCCGGATCTCGTACTTGAGAAGAAGGCCAGATCTCCACCTGCGGGATATGCATCAGAATAATCAGCGGTGGATACATTAAATGCTGCCTTCACTGCAGGGTCTCCATTAAAATTACCGATATATACCTGATCATGGTGATCTGAAGCTGAAACCCATCTGGTAAAAAAATATGTTTCAGAATCACGGACTATCGGATAATACTCCTGAACAGAACTTTGACTTTCAATAATAGAATTATTACTTCCATCCTGATCTATACTATATATATCTCCGTCAGCTCCTCCTGATGAGGCATAAATTATTTTCAGACCATCGGCTGTATAATATGGCATTGATTCTTCTACCTGATTATATGAAGTGACAGTATTTATTATATTCCCCGACAAATCCAATTCTTTAATATCGAATATAAAACCATTTACAGACGAACTCCAATACGCTTGTTTAAACACTATTTTAGTACCATCGGGAGAAAATTTAGGATCTTCATCTCTTCGATCATATCCATGAGTAAGATTAATCGGTTGATCTGAGCTTCCGATTTCCCATAAATATATATCCCAGTCTCTTGGTTCTCCTTTATCATCACCCATAAACACTAACTTGGTTCCATCGGGTGAGATATGTCCATTCATTTCATGATCAATATTCCAATCCCTACCTATTTCGATAATATTGTTTTCTTCCAGATCCAATAAATACATTTTTGAATTCCATGCATCATAACTTGTATATGAGTGATAAACCACAAAACCATTGTCTAATGGTTGAGCATTTACACTAAAATGCATTATGATCATAAATAATATTGAGAAATAATAATATTTTAGAGACATATAATAACTGTTTACTCCTTTTATTCAAACATTTTTTAATAATAATTAGAGCCGACATTACATCGACTCTAATTAACTATTAAGTAATAATTTACTCTAACACTATCTTTTTTGTAACAGACTTAACACCTGAAGTAAAAGTTGCAAAATACAGACCTCTTGACTTATTAGTAAGATCTATTACACCTTTGTTATTTATTGATCCTTTGTAAACTGTTTTACCGGTAACATCGATAACATTAATATTATAAGCTCCATCTATATTAACTTCATAAACACCTTTCGAAGGGTTAGGATATAAACTTATATTTACTAATTCAGCATTTGCCATTCCTAGTACTTCGGTGTAAGTATTTGATGCATCAAATACATAACTCTCTGTGAAATCGGCACCAGATATTTGAACAACTCTGGTGTCATAACGATCTGCATCATACTCAAATACTGTTTCTGTTTCTGAAATAGAATAAGCAAAAACTACAGGATAAAATGTTGAAGGTACATCTGCAAGAGTTACAGTATATATTCCATCTGCATCTTCATCAAGCATTTCAGTTCCATTGTACTTCATCCCAACATGATCATGATAGTAAACTTTATCAGTTGAAGCGTCAAAATCTACAACAGCATTCATATCAACAGATAGGTTCATAGTATATACTCCGCCCCATTTAGTGTTATAAACAACATCCTCAGTACCAACATAAACATTTTGATCTATCCCAACAGGAAATCCTGACCATTCTCTGTCGCTACCTGATGTTCCCCAGGTTGGTATCGGATTACCTGAACCATCTAAATCCACTTCATAAAAATCACTCCAATAGAAGCCTGGTTCTATACCTTCATAAATTAAAGTCAAAGTACCATCTCCATTATCAAGAAACTCAGCATCAGCATCTTCTCCCGGCATAGCCCAGCCATTAAAACCTCCAGAATAAAAAATAGCCTCAGTAGCAGCATCAAAGTCTGCATCCCTAACATCAAGGTTAATTGTTACTGTTACCTGAGCAAATGTTAAAGATGTTAAACCTAACAACAATAACGATGTAAAAATTCTTCTCATAATAAAAAATTTAGTTAATAATTATAAATATTATAGACATTACTATAATCCGTTTTAGTAAGTGGTAGATTTTATTCCGGTTACCATCCCGGATTTTGATCTGCTGCAGTGATCGCAGGGTTTACGTCGATTTCCTGTTGAGGGATTGGAAATAATTCGTGTTTACCTGCAACAAATCCATCAGATCCTAATATATCTGCTGCTGTTCCCCATCGAACCAAATCAAAAAATCTTTGGCCCTCAAATGCTAATTCCAACTGTCTTTCAAGAATTATTGCTGAAAACAAATCATCTCCTCCGGCAGTTACATCTCCCATTCCTGCTCTCTGTCGTACTTTATTAAGTTCTATACGTGCCTGATTTTCATCACCTGATCTGTAATAAGCTTCTGCAGCCATTAGAAGAACATCTGCATAACGGAGTAAACGATAATTGTTTCCATAATTCATTACAGGATCGGCATCAAAAGATGTTTGATCTGCATATGTTGCATATTTCAACCTAATAGAACCATGCCACCCAAATGCATCAGGACTAACACTACCTCCGTAAGTGTTTAACAATTCATCCTCCGACATTAGAGTTGCTTGTCTTCGTAATACATCCCCTGCATTAACATAGGCGTTATATATGCTTTCCGTCGGACTATTGAATCCCCATCCGTATAATAAATCACTTGTTCCAAGATTATAAAATTCAACACGCGGTCCCATTAACTGAACATCGTAGTTTGCTTCATAACCTCTTCTACTTGTTTCTGCCCAAACATTACCGGCATCAACATGATTTTCATATGATGAAAAAGAAATATTCATTAAAGTTTCCTGTCCCCATCTACCATCAGGCGACCACAAGTGAGCATAATCAGGATCTAATCCTACTTCACTACCTTCATTTAATATCAAATCACCAAAAACCTGAGTAGCTTCTGTCCATTTTTCCTGATACAAATAAGCCTTACCCAACAAAGCCTGAGCAGTTTCAACACTAACTCTGAACTGATCACTATTACTCAACTCTGACTTATGTGCTAATTTAGGAATGGCTTCTGTCAAACCTTCTTCTATAAATTGATATACATCCTGAACAGTGGCACGTTTTTTAGCATAACCATTAGCTCCGGGTACGGTTTTATGCAGGGGCACTCCTCCAAACATAGTTACCAATTCAAAATAATAAAAAGACCTTAACACCTTAGCTTCTGCAATTATTCTCTCTCTAAATTCAGAAGTCGGATCAATATTATCAATTACAAGATTAGCCCTGTTTACACCAAAATAAAATACTTCATATGCTCTTTTAATTGCTCTGTTTGTAGTGGTATACGAGTAATCATCGAATTCCTGAAAATGAATAAGATCACTTGGTCCACCTCCTGCAGCTACCGATTCGTCAGAAGCCAAAACACGCGTCATGCCCGGGCTATCGAAACTCAATAAAGAATATAGTTGTAAAATATCGTATGCTGCTATCAATGCCATTGAAGCATCTTCATCAGTTTTATAAAATTCCGATTCTGTAGTTTTCCCGGTAGGCTTTACATCCAAAAACTCCTTTGAACAGCCACTTAGCACAACTAAAACTACTACAAGTACTGCTTTAAATATATTTTCTAACATTTTCATCTGTTAATAATTTTATGTTTTGGTCAGATGGAACTCGCATATTATCATCACCCTATGTGAGAAACTCTTTGCTCATGCTCGTTTCATTTGATCCTCTTTTTAATTAAAATGATACTGATACTCCATACATTATTGTACGAGGTATAGGATACACGCCCCTATCTATTCCCTGACTACTTCCGGATGTACTACCTGCTTCAGGATCAATTCCTTTGTACTTAGTGAATGTGAAGAAGTTATCCAGTGATACATAAAGTCGGAATTTGTTGATATAGGCCTTATTAGTTAGTTGCGACGGTAAAGAATAACCTAATTGTATCTTGCGAATTCTCATAAACGAACCATCCTGTACCATGAAATCACTCTGATAGATATACTGACTTCTGGTATTGGCTCCAAACCATTCATTTGTACTTCCTTCTCCTGTCCATCTATCGTCGTAAAAGAACTTTGGTTTATTTGTGTATGAGTAGTCATTTCTATAGAATCCCATCAACACATCATTACCAATTGATCCCTGAAGGAAGAAGTTAAAATCGAAACCTTTATATTCTAGGTAAACTGTTGCTCCATACATCATATCAGGATGCGGACTACCTATATAAGTTCTGTCATTGGGTGTAATTCTACCATCACCGTCAACATCTATTACAATTGGTTCTCCTGGTTTAGGCCTGTAACGTGAAAGATTATTATCTTCAATATACTTATCAATTTCATCCTGACTCTGAAATATTCCATCAGTCTTATATCCTCTGAAATACCATATAGGATTATCAACATCAAACCTTGTAGCTCCTATCCATCTACCTACTTCAGCTCCGTTTATTCCATCGCCTGCCAATGGATTCAGATAAGTAACATTGTTTTTTAAAGTCGAGAAGTTGGCACTCAAACTATATTTAAATTCTCCATCAAAATCTTTGTACGAAAGTTCAAATTCAAACCCTTCATTACTAACTGTACCACCATTTGCAAAGGGTGCATTATTTCCTACTGATAATGGAGGTGTTGAAGGAGTTAACAAATCAATAGTTTGTTTTTTATAGTATTCAGCTACAAAAGAAAGCTTGTTATTAAAGAAACGAGCATCAAGTCCAACATTAACCTGCTCACTTGTTTCCCACACAAGATCCTTATTTGCAATTGCAAGTGGTTCTGCTCCCGGATAATATCCTCCTGAAGAATTTGGATATCTAATTCCATCAGAAGTAATTAAAGAATTCCATTGGTCGGCCGACAAGTTCGACAAACTTCCATTTTGACCCCAACTTCCCCGAAGTTTTAAATGATTAAAAAACGACTCATCATTAAAGAATTCTTCATTCGACACAACCCAACCAAGTGATACCGAAGGAAATACAGCAAACTTATTCTCCGGAGAAAATAATGAAGATCCATCACGTCTTAAAGTTGTTTCAAATAAATATTTTGAATCATAATCATAGCTAAATCTTCCAAAATATGAAAGCATTGTTGTTCTACTTCTCGATCCTCCTGTTTTGTCATTATCATCACTTAAGGTATGATCAAGGTAAGCATATGAATCATCTTCAACAGCTAATGGTGCAGAATCTCCCCAAATGTATTCATAAGTATTTTCCTGAGATGACATACCTGCCATTAATGAAATATTATGTTTTTTAAGTTGTATAGAATATATCGCATAATTATCCCACAACCACGACTTCCAGTTGTCAACACTTTGGCTTACTGTTGGAACATCATTAAACCTGTCTGGTGTAAAATAATGACTTGGATTCCACGAATTTGTTGTTCCGTAGTTTAGATCAATTCCTAATCTGGAAGTAAACTCAAAACCTTTGAATGGCTTGATCTTTCCATAGAATGAACCTGTTAATTTATCTTCCCTGTATTTTCTTTTCATTGTTTCCAATAAAGCAACCGGGTTAGACACCTTTCCTAAAGTATACTGAGACATACCGTAATAATTCCCATCTTCATCAGCAATAGGTGTATGTCCATTATCAATTGCATCCTGAACATTTTGAGGAACGCCTTCATAGGTAACAGGAGTTAGGGGATCCATCATTATAGCACTGGAAATCAATCCATCATATTCACTATCTTCACTAATCGTTCTTCTAGCAGAATTTGTATATGACAAATTATTCCCAACTTCTAACCATTTTTTTAATTTATGAGTTGAATTTAATCTGAAAGAATATCTTTGGAAGTTTGCTTTATCGCCTCCTACTATACCATCCTGCTCATAAAATGTACCGGATAATAAATAAGTAGAAACCTTGCTTCCTCCACTTATTGATATATTATGCGTTTTAACTGGTGCCAGTTGAAAAGTTTCATCAAACCAATTTGTAGAAGGTAAAGAATCGGGTATCGAAGAATCTATTCCTGCTTCATCTAAATATGCCGAATATTCCTTAACATTCATCATTTTTGTTAATTCAGGAACGCTTTGAATACCATATTGAAAATCGTAATTAATTACAGCTTTTCCTTCTTTACCAGTTTTAGTAGTAACAATTACTACACCATTTGCTCCCTCTGCTCCATAAATTGCCGAAGATGCCGCATCTTTTAATATTTCAACAGATTCGATATCTGAAGGAGACAGATAATCAATACTTGTTTTCATTCCATCTACAATAAAAAGAGGCTGAGATCGACCATTAGAACCTGTTCCCCTAATCTTCATACTAACCGCTGCACCCGGCGATCCGGAAGTTGGCATTACCTGTACACCGGAAACCTTTCCCTGGATACTCTGCATAGCATTTGCCGTAGCAAGGTTAATATCCTTTACTTCAACAGATGATATTGCACCGGTAACCAAACTTTTCTTTTTTGTTCCGTAACCAACAACAATAATATCATCTAATACTTCTACATCAGGTCGAAGAATTACATTTATTGAACTTTGATTTACTATTTTGATTTCTTGTTCAAGAAATCCCATAAAAGAAAATGCTAATAGATTATTCTCCGTATCATTCATTGTTATATTGAACTTTCCGTCAATATCAGTAACAACTCCATTTGATGTATTTGTTTCTACAACTGAAACACCGGGTAAAGGACTATTATCCTCTGCCGATAATACTACTCCATTCACTTGTCTGCTTTGTCCGTAAGACAAGCTTATTATTAGTGAAAAGACTAGTAAGAAGGTAAATTTTCTCATATAACAAAATTTGATTTAGTTTGATCTTATAATTAGTAGAGTCACTAAACCAGATTTGTCCCACGAAAAAAATTAGAAATTTTATTTTTTTTTAATGATGAAGGAAAAGAATGATTAGAATTTTTGCTAAAAACCTGGGCTTACCTATGACAAAACTTAAAGTTTAAAGTTAAAAGTGTTTCTTGTCATCAGCTCACCGTGTCTCGGCTCAGCCTAGACAATAAACAGCGAAGCGATAAACAATGTTGTCATAGACAAATTCATTTGGTATAATGTAAAAGGTTTAAACCTTACTTCTTCCGAAGAATTTAGAAGTAAGTATTAATATGCTGATTACAATAAATTTATCCTTGCCAGTCTTTCTGAACCTATTTAAAGCTCTCGTTACCAAATTCCTGACTGTTTTATTCTCAATACCTAATATTTCAGCTATTTCGTCATTTTTATAATCTTCGAAATATTTCAGCAAAATAATTTCTCTTTCTCTGGGACTTAAATCATTCATTACTTTTTTAACCTCATATACTAACACTTCATGATCATGGGTGTCATTTTTCTCTTCAGTATCGATATTATCAATCAAAGAAAAAATGGATAAATCAGATGATTGTTTTAGTATAATATTCCTAAATGATCTAAAAATATATGCTTTAACACTTTTTACTTCCTTTAAAGATTTTCGGTATTTAAATAAATTAATGAAAAGAGTTTGAATTGTATCTTCTACCGTACTGGTATCTATTTTGAAACGTTGACCATATATGAATAAAGCCTGATAATTTTGTCTGTAAATATTATCTATTGCATGATTATCACCTCCAATGAATTTAAGCCATAACACTTCCTGAGAAAGCTCTTTCCGGTCAGTTTTATCTGCAAATTTTTTATTCTCCATTTTTACACAAAGAGAAATAGTAGTTATACAATAGTTAGATAAAAACCTATGTTCGACGAGAGAAGTGGAATACAGGTTAGTAGTTATATTACGTGACAAACATAACATTCTTTTTAAGAAAAAAAAAAATCGTGACAGTAAAATCAGACTCCTATTAGCTTAGGAAAATTAAGTCTGGTTTAAGACGAAAATCAGCCTATAATTGCGACTTCACTTTTAGTTACACTAAAACTTTTATAATTCTAAGTTTAGAATTATGACTTTCCCCCTATGACCTTTAAACAGTTAAACAAACAACCGCATAAAAACCTATAGTTTTTAGAAAAATTAATTATATGTTTTGTTTTTCAGAATTATTACTATACATTCGTAGTGTACTACTTCGATAGTACACTAGTTCAATATAAAGCAAACTAACTATGGTAAGCATTAAAAACTTAAATTTCAGTTACTCTAAAAAAGGTCTCCCCTTATTTAGAGACCTGAACCTACAAGCTTCGGGAGGAAGCATAATCGGTTTACTTGGAAAAAACGGTGCCGGTAAATCTACATTGTTGAAAATAATTGCAGGTTTACTAAAAAGCCATTCGGGTGATATATCGGTATTGAATTACGATCCTATAAAGCGATACCCTTCATTCATGCAACAGGTATTTTTTGTACCGGAAGAATTTGAAGTTCCGTCAATATCTATTGATGAATACGTAAAGTGTACAGCTCCGCTATATCCAACATTTGATTTCGCAAAAATGGATGACATAATTAATAGCTTTGAGTTGGACCGCCGTGTAAAATTGAGCAAGATGTCATACGGACAAAAGAAGAAATTTTTAATTGCTTTTGCATTAGCTACAAACTGTAATCTGTTAGCGTTGGATGAGCCAACAAACGGGCTTGACATTCCTTCAAAAGCTCTTTTTCGCAAAGTGATGGCAGGTGCTTTAAACGATGAACAGACGGTTATTATATCTACACATCAGGTAAAAGATGTGGAAAACCTAATAGACAGGATATTGCTAATTGATAACGGCAATATTGTTTTTAATCACGACACAATTGACGTAAGCGAAAGTCTCTCATTCGAAACCGTATCAGATACTACCGGTATAGACTTTGTATACAGCGAAAATGTAGCGGGAGGTCACCGAGTAGTAAAACAAAAGGACAAATCGGGCACTCCATTAGATATTGAGTTATTGTTTAACGCCGTAACAAACGGTTCAAAATTTGAAATCCATGAATCAGACATTTAATATAAAAAGGTTTTCTAACTACGGACGAAATCAAATTAGTCTTAGAAAAAAATCAGCAATACTTACCTTATTGGGTTCATTTGTAGCCTTGTTTATTTCATTGATGT
>JBDLJM010000069.1 GCA_039714315.1 Bacteroidota bacterium
GGATTTTCAAGATCTTTCAACTGACCTTTTTCACATGATATTGTTGAAAGTGCAAATGCAACTACTGAGAACAAAAATAACTTTTTCATAATGATAT
This sequence comes from Bacteroidota bacterium, assembly GCA_039714315.1. NCBI lineage: Bacteria > Pseudomonadati > Bacteroidota > Bacteroidota bacterium. The sequence goes on from JBDLJM010000069.1 coordinate 98, forward strand.
ACAAGTTTTTTGGTTATAAATTCATATTTAATACTGCAATTATAATACAATTTGTTATATTTGTATTGGTTAATGTGCAGTAATTCAGTAGTTTATATAAAGTCCAGTCAAAAATTAACAAAACCATGCTGTCCAAGTATTTGACTGTCTGTAAGTAAAAAGTAGTATTTCGCTTTCTGAATCTGGAAAATCCAACATCTAAACAATTAAAATTCATTATTTTGCGTCCGGTTCCTTTGTCAAGAAACTCTCATTTTTGAGGTAGGAATCATCTTATTTTTGGTTTTTCATCGCTTTTTTACCCAAATCTGGAGTAATTTTTAACAGTTCTATATTAGCTTTTTATTTTTCTCAATGTTGATTATTGTAAAATATTTGTGTTCATTTTTATGAATATCATTTTTTCAAGAGCCTATTGTGTTAAATATGTAAAAAGCTAATGTGCTTTTGTTATTAATCAATCTTTTTTGTTAGGTTTATAGACTTTGTTGCTTCTTTGCACAGCTTTTTTAAAAACGGATACAGATCTGTTATAATTTTTACAATACATATATGAACTTGGGTGATTTGATTATTGAATTTGCTGACATTATTTGGGGGACCCCATTGTTGTTATTACTAATAGGTGGGGGATTATTCTTTCTAATACACAGTAAACTGGAGCCTCTGCGTTATTTCGGGCATGCTATTGGTGTTTTATCGGGTAAATACGATGAAAGCGGAGAGAAGGGAGATATTAATCACTTTGAGGCTCTATCTACTGCAATTGCCGGTACAGTTGGTATGGGTAACATTGCCGGAGTAGCAATCGCAATTACTACCGGTGGACCGGGAGCAATTTTTTGGATGTGGATTAGTGCTGTTGTAGGAGTAGTGACGAATTTTTATACCATATCACTCGCAGTTATGTTTCGTGGTAAAGACGATAAAGGTGAGTTGCAGGGTGGACCAATGTATGTTATTTCAGAAGGGTTGGGCAAAAACTGGCGCTGGATGGGAATTTTATTCTCAATTTTTGCAATGGTAGGTCTTACTCCTATGTTTAACGTCAATCAGCTTACACAGGTAATAAATACTTCTATCCTACAAAATATTGGAATACAGGAAAGCTTTTATGTTAACCTTAGCATTGGAATAATTCTTGCAATTTTGGTTCTTGTAATTGCTTTAGGAGGGATTAAAAGAATTGCTAAGACAGCTTCTATGTTGGTCCCTGTTATGGTGGTGTTTTATTTTATTGCCGTATTATATATTCTCTCTATTAATTATCAGAGTATCATACCTACATTCGAACTTATAATTACCGATGCATTTTCGGCTAATTCGGTTTTGGGAGGTTCTGTTGGAGCATTGATTATTTTGGGAACAAGACGTGGTGCATTTTCTAACGAGGCCGGTATCGGTACTGCTGCTATGGCTCACGGTGCGGCAAAAACAAATGAGCCTATTAGAGAAGGTTTGGTGTCTATGTTAATTCCGGTTTTTGATACTTTGATTGTTTGTACACTTACCGCCCTTGCTATTCTGGTTGCCGGTGTCTGGATTGACCCAAGCGAAACAGGAGTCCATCTTACTATGATGTCATTCGAAACAGTAATACCTGGATACGGAACTTACATACTTGCATCTGCAATCTTTGTATTCTCTTTCACAACATTGTTCTCTTTTCCATATTATGGTAAGAAAAGTTTCGAATATATTTTCGGATCTAAATACAGCTGGATTTATACGGTTCTTTATGTGCTGTCAATTCCTGTAGCATCGGTAGTTAGTCTGAAAGTGGTTCTGGGCCTAATCGATAGTGCATATGCCTTGATGGCTTTCCCGACGATGATATCGGGTATTATTTTGGCACCGAAGGTTAAGAAAGCCGCTAAAGTTTATTTCGCAAAGTATAAGAAAAATTATTAGGCAGGTTGCCGGGCTATCCACTGTAGTTTGGCAAGTTCGCTGAGTTCATAATAAAAATGAGGGGGTCCGCGCTTGAGGCGCGGCCACCTCATTTTTTTATTCACATCAGCTCCTTTTGCCAAAGCTGCCGTTACTATCCCTACCCGAAATTGTCTTAACTGCACAAATTAGTAGCATTATAATAAGTTTTATTACTTTTGTTGTTCCAATAAAAATATTTATGTTAGAAAGGCTGCAAAAAGTATTTCCTATGCTTGAGTCAGGATTGATTCAGGAGATGGCAAAGAATGGAACTGTTAGAAAACTGGAAAAGGAAGAAATTCTCTTTTCTGCAGGTCATGAAGTTAGTGATTTTCCAATGGTTTTATCCGGTTCATTAAGGATTCTCAGGGAAGATGGTGACGGGAACGAGCACTATCTCTACCATATCTTTACCGGCGAAACCTGTGCTATGAGTTTGACATGTTGTATGAGTCACCGTCCGAGTAAAGTGAAAATTATTGCAGAGGATGATTCTGAAATAGCAATAATTCCTACTTTTTTGATGGATCAGTGGATGACAAAATATCCGAGTTGGAAAACTTTTGTTACCCGCACCTACAATTTCAGGTTCGACGATCTTTTGGAGACTATCGACAGTATTGCCTTTTCTAATATGGATCAGCGTTTGTTGAGGTATTTATACGATAAATCAAGAGCAATTGCTTCCAGTACCCTCCCTGTTACACATCAGGGAATTGCATACGAGCTGAATACAACCAGAGTTGTAATTTCGAGACTGCTAAAACAACTCGAAAATAAAGGATTCCTTAAGCTGGGGCGAAACAAAATTATTTTGGAAAAAGGCTCGCTGACTAAAAGATTGATGTAAAGATGCTGTCTAATACCAATTGACTCTTCCGAATAATTTACGGTGCATTTTGATGTTTATTTGGTATAAAAAGTAAATTTGTCGTCATTCTGAGGCCTAAGTTTTTTTTCTCAAAAACTCCAACCCGCCTGACCGGACGGGCAGGTGAGCTGATGACAAAAAAATAATCGCAACGTAACGCAAAAATACTTCAATACTTCGCGAAACTTAGCGCATAACTTTGCGAACCTTGCGGTAAAAAAAGGTTGTCATGGGTAGCGAAACGCAGTGAAGCCGAAGAATCTCATGAACGGAACTGCTATCATGAGATTCTTTGACTCTGTTTGGGCTATCTGTCTGCCTTCCACAGGCTTTAAGAATTATGCTTTTTAAGGCTTATAAGACAGCCCTCATTATTAAAACAAGTCGTTTAATAAATTCTTGGCTTTTTTCTTCAGATCCTTTTCAGCATCTTTTTTAGCTTTATCAATTAGCTTGTCTGTTTCTTTTTTTAGATATTCTTCCGGTGTGCGGTCTTTTTCGGGACCGTAGCTCAATGAATAGTCTGGCGATTTAATATTGCCGTCTATTATCGCATTTACATCAATGTTTTCTCCAACACTTAATTTAGCTCCAAACGAATTAGCAAGACTTACTGCGCTATTTACTATGTTGTTTGCATCTTCACTTAGATATTTTCTAGGAAAAATCATCGAAATATCCATGTCAATAGTCTGGCTGCCTATATTAGAGCTTCCTTTTATGTCAGATTTTATATCAGCTATATTGAGCTTGAACGGTGCTATGGTCATGATTCCTTTTTCAACAGAATAGCTGAGGTTGATATCTTCAACATTTGGATCTTTTTTAAGCTCCTCAACGTTCAGTACATCTCCCAAATCATTCAGAAAGCCTGTATTACTTAAGCTTATGTTAGAAGTTTTTATATTTCCCTTGCTGTACATTGTCTCGTAAACCGGATCCATTACACTGTCGAGAGTTGTTTTAAAATCAATTTTGGCACTTACCTTACCTTCTGCACTTTCTATAATTGGAGCAACTTTCTCAACAAATTCAAAAGTTTCTGATAATTGATGGATGTCTATATTGTTAAGAGCTAAATCAAAATCGGTTTTTGGAGCAAGAGTATCTTTCGAAGAGTATTTCCCATCTACCTTTATAACACCGTCAAACATATTCATGGAAACATTTTTTAGGTACGCCTCCTGATTTTTTAGACCAAGCAAACCTTTAACATTTTTTGCCTTAATATTGCCATAGTAATAATTATCGATGGTAATATTATTTGTAAAATCGATATTGGCCGGAATTTGAATAACCTCCATTTCAGATTCTTCTCTTTCTGCTTTCTTTGTTTGTTCCTGTTTGGTTTCGTCGGCTTCAGTACCTTTCGACGATACTTCTTCCTTTGGCATAAAGTCGGAAACAATTAGGGTATTCGATTTTATATCCAGATTACCTGAAAGTTGTTTGTCTTTTAAGAAATATTCAAGGTACTTCGATACCTTTCCTTTAGCTTGTATGTCGCTTTTGCCGAGTTTGAAATTGAAGCTGTTTAGATAAAGAAATTGTGGGCTTATATCCATGTTTGCATCATCAATTACTATTTTGTCATTGAATAAATTACTAGAGAATGTAAAATCTTTTAGAGATATTTTTCCTTTAGCTTCAAATTTCTCATAATCTTCATTTTCTAAATCAGACATTTTTCCTTTGAAAAACATATCTGCGTTTATCTTACCGTCAATATCCTCGTTTTTCTCCATTGGAATGGCATCTCTAACCTTCGATAAATCTATATTAGCCAGTAAATTTGCATTAAGATCAGGATCAGAAATCAAATTTTTAGCTTTGAAATTTCCCCCAACAGAATTGTCGGCTACTTTGGCCGATGCACTTGGAATATCAATTACAATTTGATCGAGGTCATCACCCTGTGGCATATTTATTTTCATAAGCAGGTTAATGTCGCTTAGCTTTTCAGGCATATCGGGGTATTTTATAGATGCATTACTTACCTGTGCTTTAATGTCGAATCCGGGCATCATATTTTCGTTATAGATACCTTTTATGTAACCCTCTATATTAAACTCTCCTTTAGTTTCAATTTTGTCAAAATCTTTTTTGTAATGTTCGGGAATAATAGCCAGCAGGTCCTTGAATTTAGAGTCCGGAGTGTCAAACCTCAAATCAATATCATAACTGTCTTCAATTTCTTTTATTACTCCAACCCAGTTTAGCTTTATGTTGTTAATACTTAGGCTATTTTCTTTTAAAGAGTAAATGCTGTCATCAAAGTTTAGATCAAGATTTAAATCTCCCTGGATCTTGGTTTTTTCCAGTAGGGTGGTTTTGTCCTGTATTATGGTAATATCTTCAATTAGTGTAGATGTGTTGACAGATAAATTATTTCCTTCATAAACTCCAAAGCCGTTATGATTTAAGTTCGAAATTTTTATAAAATCATTATTATTTTCGTCTTTTATATTTATTGTTCCTTCAACAATTTCATAACTGTTTATATTAAAAGATAATTGACTTTGGCTGTCTCCGGTATCTTCATCCAATGGATCGCTGACTTCGTTAATTTCGACGTCTTTCTTTGTAATCGTGTCATTATTTACCGTGTCAGCACTTAATCGGTAGTTTATTTTAGGTTGAGAAATTATTATACTTTCAATAGATATACTTTTTGTTAAAAGGAAATCTTTCGAATTTATTTTGGCAGAAGCATTTTTTATGTTTAGCAATTCTACTTTGTTCGTGTCAATCACTTTTACACCTTCAAAATTGAATGTAAACTCAGGGAAGTTCGACAGTAATGAAAGGTCGTAATCTTCTATTTGAACTTCTCCGTCAAAATTTTGATTCGCGTATTTTAAAATTTCATCTTTGATCTCATCTTTAAATAAATAGGGAACAATTATTATTGCCAGAATAAACAAAGTTAGAATAGACAGTAGTATTAACGCAATTTTTTTCTTCATATTCAGTTATTTTTAAAAGACCCGCATAGCTGTTTCATTTATTTTAGAATGCTTTGTGAGTTTGTGTTACTTCCATGATGTTTTTTTGTTTCCCAACAGTTTTTAAGTAAGAAACAAAAGTAGTGGTTGTGGATATTTCGCTTTTTTAATATTTAAAACGCAATTTATACTAAATAGTATTTGAAAAAGTATAAATCTGATTGTTTTTTATAAATTAGCCCGAATAAATTGAACAAGGCAAAGTAAAATACATGGAAAAAGTAAATAAAGGACGTATTCGTACTTCTTATGCTTCGGTAGTGGTTAGTATCTCGTTGGTATTGTTATTGTTGGGGGTGATAGGTGTTTTGGCTCTCAACGCTAAAAAAGTTACAGATCATGTGCGAGAGAATTTTGCTTTTACAATTTTTCTAAAAGATTCTGCGAAAAAAGTTGATGTAAAAAAACTTCAAAAGTCACTTGAATTAGCAGAATTTGTAAAATCTACCGAATATGTTTCGAAAGATGAGGCTGCAGAAAGTTTGAAAGAAGAACTTGGAGAAGATTTTGTTAAGTTTTTAGGCCATAATCCATTAAAGAATTCGATAGATATTCACCTGAACGCCGAATTTGTTCACCCTGACCAGATGGATGCTATTGAGAAAAGTTTAGCGGAGAAACCTTATGTAACAGAGGTGATATATGATAGACTGCTCATCGAGCAGATGACAAGAAATATAGAAGAAATAAGTTTTTGGTTGTTGATATTTGCAGGAATGTTTATGGTAGTGGCAATCGCTCTAATTAATAGTTCCATAAGGCTGTCTATTTATTCAAAGCGATTTACGATAAAAACCATGCAGTTAGTAGGGGCTACAAAAAGCTTTATCAGGAAGCCATTTATTCTGCATAATATTAAACTTGGGGTATTGGGAGCATTAGTTGCTCTATCTCTGCTGAGTGGAATGTTGTATTATTTGCAGTTGAAGTTTCCTATATTATCCGATATGAATGATTTGAAAATTTATGGAGTACTCTATCTTGGAGTGCTAATATCAGGAATGATTATAGCATTGGTAAGTACATTTTTTGCAATGAATAAATACTTAAGCTTGAAAACTGAAGAACTTTATTACTAGATTTGCAGTCTTCTTGAATTAATAATTAATAATATGACAGAAAAACAATATTTGTTTAGTAAAAAGAACTACTTGTTAATGGGGATTGGATTAGCCTTAATAGCATTAGGCTATTTTCTAATGTCGGGTGGAGCTACAACTAATCCTGAAATTTTTAATGAGGAGATGTTTAGTTCTATGCGTATCCGTGTTGCTCCTTTAGTAGTTGTTGTAGGATTCGCTGTTGAAATATGGGCCATATTGGCAAAACCAAACAAATAAATTATTACCCTTTCCATGGAAATTTTTGACGCCATAATTCTTGGCATTATTCAAGGTTTAACTGAGTTTTTACCGGTATCATCAAGTGGGCATCTCGAAATAGCAAAAGTTATCTTAGGCGAAAATAAAATGCCTGAAGAAAGCATGCTAATGACTGTTGTTTTGCACGTAGCAACAGCTTTAAGTACGATAGTTATTTTTCGAAAAGATATTTTGGAAATACTTAAAGGTTTTTTTCAGTTTACGTGGAATGAAGAATTTCAGTTTTCACTAAAGATTATTGTTTCTATGGTGCCGGCTGCATTAATTGGAGTGTTTTTTAATGATGAAATTGAGTCGCTTTTCGAAGGTAACTTAACTCTGGTTGGAGGAATGTTGCTTATTACGGGCTTATTATTATTACTGGCCGACAGAGCTAAAAATACTGAAAAAAATGTGTCTTTTAAATCGGCTTTGATAATTGGAATTTCACAGGCAATAGCTATTATGCCGGGAATTTCACGCTCCGGAGCCACTATTTCTACATCTGTAATGCTGGGAATAGACAGAGAAAAATCGGCTAGGTTTTCTTTTTTGATGGTCGTACCTTTGATACTGGGAAAGATAGCTAAGGATTTGATGAGTGGTGAAATAAGTGTATCGAACAGTTCGTTTTTACCGATGTCAATAGGTTTTGTAGCTGCCTTTATTACGGGACTGGTAGCCTGTACATGGATGATATCTTTAGTAAAGAAAAGTAAACTTACCTGGTTTGCTGTTTACTGTTTTATTGTAGGTGCTATTTCGTTGACATATACGTTGGTTTAATATAAAATTGTTGTGGGGTGGAGTTGGATGATTTTAAAAATGGGCAAGTATTCCTGATAGATAAGCCGCTAACATGGACTTCTTTTAATGCTGTTAGTAAGATTAAATGGCTGATAAAAAAACGTTTTAGTGTTAAAAAAATTAAAGTGGGTCATGCCGGTACTTTGGATCCGTTGGCAAGTGGGTTGTTGATAATCTGTACCGGGAAATTCACAAAACGAATCGAAGAATTTCAGGCTCAGGTAAAAGAATATACAGGTACTTTTACTTTGGGTGCAACAACACCATCATACGATTTGGAAACCGAGATCGATAAGGTATTTCCGATCGAACATATTGATGATAGTTTAATTAGGGAGACCGCTGAGGCATTTATTGGCGAACAGGATCAATATCCACCTGTTTTTTCTGCATTAAAAAAAGACGGTAAGCGGTTGTACGAATTGGCCCGTGAAGGTAAAAGTGTTGATGTAGAATCCAGAAAAATTAATATCAGTGAATTTGAAATAACAAGAATTGAATTGCCTGAGATAGATTTTAGAGTTGTTGTTTCAAAAGGAACATATATCAGATCATTGGCTTTCGATTTTGGAAAACATCTAAAGAGCGGGGCACATCTTTCTGCGCTTCGCCGAACTAAAATAGGTGATTTTAATGTAGAAAATGCATTAAACCCCGAAGAGTTCGAAGATAGATTTAGAAATGAAACGATTATTTCATAATTTTTTACCTCTAAAATAGCAGTTTATTATCAGGCTTCGTTGAAAAATCAGAAGCTGATTTAAAACTGTATCCTCCGAACATTGAAGCAATCCTAAATTAATAAAGTGCACTCTCTCGAACGAATAATCTTTCAATAAGTATATATTTAACCTGCTGAAAAAGATTTTATTTCAATTTTGACTAATTGACTTGTGCTGTATATCGCAGTAAAGCAGGTTGTTGTGTAGGTGGGGTAACGGTAAGAACCTGGCCCTAAATGCGTGAATTATCTAATAGTATCATTTTATATTTTTCGTATTTTACGAGTTTAATAAAATGAAGAACAAATTTGGTAAGAAGAATTCAAAAATATTATATATCTCTATCTATATTACTTCTCGTTAGTATATTGTCATTATCGGCCCAGGAGACCATTCAGGGTAAGGTATATGATGCCGAAACCAATAAGGTAATTGAGTATGCCAATGTAATTGTTAAAAACACGACTAACGGAACCATTACTAATTCTTGGGGAGAATTTTCTTTAGTAATTAACCCGGGTGATAAGTATTTACAGATTAGTTTTATTGGTTATCAGTCGAAAGTAGTAGAAATTTCTCCAATTAATAATTACAAGGTATATCTTGATCCCGATTCTGAAGTTTTAAACGAGGTAGTTGTAGTTGGTGATAATACAAAAGAAAACCCTGCTCATTATATCCTGAAAAGGATAAGAAAAAACCATAAAAAACACTCTCTGGAACAAGGAAAAACTTTTAGGTATAAAAAATACGATAAGGTTCGATTCGATCTTTATGATCCTGATTCAACCTTAAAACACCTTGGTCCTCTAAAAGGTTTTGATGAATTTAAAACCCGAAAGTATAATAAAGGAGACTATACCTATGTGCCGACCTTGCTTGTTGAAGAGATTCATCAGGTGTATGGGGAAAATAATCCGGATAAAATGAAAGAAGTACTGGAAGCCAGTAATACATCCGGATTTAAAGCTAACCAAAGTGTTACAATGTACCTGAAGGAGTTGTATCTCGATTACAATGTTTTCGACAATTCCGTGATACTGTTTAACAAAAAGTTTATTAGTCCATTATCGAATCGTGCTTTATTGTCGTACCGATATGCTATTGTAGACAGTGCAATGTTTGAGGGAAATAGAATTTATAAAATCCAGTATTTTCCTAAGCGTAAAAGAGAATTAACTTTCGAAGGAAGCTTTTGGGCAGATACAGTTAAATACGTTGTTCATTCTATTGACCTAAAAGCAACAAAGGGCTTTAATGTAAATTTTGTTAACGATGTTTCTATAAGTCAGAAGTTTAAGCAGGTAAATGATAAACTTATTACTGTAGTAAAAGATAGTTTAACTATGGATTTCAGTCCTTTTAAACAGTTTAGGTTTATTGGGGCGGAGGCAATAAAAGTAACAACGTATTACGATCATGATCTTGAGAAAATGACTCCTGTTTCGTTCGCTGCTAATACTGATGTTATTAATGATAAGCCTTTTACAAGAAGCGATAGTGATTGGAAAAAAATAAGACCTATTGGACTGGAAAATAAAGATCAGGATATTTATGCTATGCATGAATCTCTTGCTAAGGATAAGAAATTTAGAGCCTACAAGAAATTAGGAGAGGTGCTATCTTCAGGGTGGCTTAATTTAGGTGTAATTGATTATGGTCCTTATTACAACCTGATAGGTTATAATCAGATAGAGGGTCTGAGGTTGCAGGCAGGGGCAAGAACTTATTTTAGCATGAATGATAAATGGAGAATAGGTGGATATTCTGCATATGGATTTGGTGATAAAGATTTCAAGTTTGGATTAGGGTTTTCTTATTTGATATCACAAAAGAATCGTTGGATATTTTCTATAGGAGTACGCGATGATCTTGAACAAAGAGGAGTATTGTTATCGCAGGAAAATGATGTTTATTCTAAGAATTTCGCCTCTAGTATTTTTACGATAGGAGATAATACAATGCTTACAAATACAACTTCGTATAGGATGGGTGTTGAAATGGAAGCTGTAAAAAATCTCCGTTTCAAAGTAAGTACAAAATACGATTTCATGACCGCTGTTGATGGTTTTAATATGGCATATTTAGATCCTGCTTCCGGTGAAATAAAAAACCAGTTAGATGATTTTCAGGTTCAGTTCTCTGTAATTTACACACCTGACAGAAAAGAAATTGGTTATGGAGTAGATCGGGATTATGTAACAAACTGGCATCCTACAATCCGACTCAAGTATATCAGAGGGGTAGCCGGCTTTGTTAATTCTGGATTTAATTATGATAAAGTGAAATTTCTTTATCGTCACCCTTTCCTTACCGGAGGATTTGGAAAGACAATTATTATAACTGAATTTGGCAAGACATTTGGCACTGTACCTCTCCAATTGATGGATGTAATTCCCGGTAATCAGACTATAGTTACGGAGCAGAATATGTTTAGTTTGATGAACTATTATGAATTTGTCTCAGACACCTATGCAACCTTGCACATCGATCATCACTTCAACGGTAGGGTAATGAGTAAAATCCCCCTTTTTAATAGGTTTGATCTTCGGGCTGTAGCTGGATTTAGAGCTGTTTGGGGAGATATCCTCAATAAAGAAAATTATGAAATAAATAAGTCGGAAGTTATATATTTAGCTCCCAGTGATGGGTATTTCGAATATAGTGCCGGTATCGAAAACATTTTCAAGGTTCTTCGGGTTGATGCGGTTTGGAGAGGTTCCTACTTAAATAATGCGAATTCAAATCCTTTTGGTGTCAGGTTCAAAATTAAGTTTGTGTTCTAATGCCTTAAGTATATTATACCAGTTGTGATTTAAATTTACTGGAAAGAAAATTGGGTTTATTTTGTTCATAGTAATAAAGAAAATTCAAGCATAGCCATAGCTATGGTTTAATTTTATTTTGAAGCTATGGGCAAAATAAAGCGATTTAATCCAGTAATTTTAATTTATAACTGGTATTACTTCGTTTTTTTATTTTTGTATGGCAGTAATAAGTTGATTGCTAGGTTTTAAATCGAGATGTTTTCTATTTTAATACAAATATTACTTGTAAATTTATAGAGAATTAACTTCTATTTTTAATACTGAAAAAAATGGTACGTACAACAACTGATATATTAAAGGAAGCAATTTTGCTGGAGCGAAGAGGTAAAGAGTTTTACTCTAAAGTAGCTCAAAGTTCAGAGAGTAAGTCGGCAAGGCAGATATTTGAAATGATGGCTGAAGAAGAGGAACAGCATATTAAGTATCTTTCGGTTCAATTTGCCCATTATTCTCGCACTAATGAGTTCTTATCGCCCGGTGCAGTTGAAGAAGATGCTGATGATGAAATTGCTATGAAAGTTTTGTCAGAAAAATTCAAAAAAGAGGTGAGTGCTGCAAGTTTCGAAGCTGCCGCTATTTCGGCAGCGATCGATTTTGAAACCAGAGCCGTAAAATTGTATTCCGAAAGAGCTAAAGAAGCAGAGACTCAAAATGAAAGAGACATGTATTCAATGTTGGCCAATTGGGAGATGGGGCATCAAAAATCATTACATGATTTAAATAACGGACTAAAAGAAGATATTTGGAATGATAACAATTTTTGGCCGTTTTAGATTAAATGTCTGCACAGCTATATAATTGTGCATTTTATCCAAAAAATCTACTTGTTAACGGCTTTTAAGTTGGGCAATAATAAGAATTACTACATTTGATCAACTTATCAATAGAATTGGTAGAGTTTTTCATATTAAGGGTTAGTTTATAAAGGCTTGGTTGGGGAACCAAGCCTTCTTCTTTTCTGGTTATCAAACTATAATATTCTCATAATTTCAATTGATTTAACTTATTATAAATATCTCATTATCTTTATTTAAATTTGTCGCTGAATTATGAAGAGATTAAGATTAACAAAAGAGTTTGGGTTCGAGATGGCTCATGCTTTATATGGGCATGATGGCTTATGTAAAAATATTCATGGGCATTCGTATAAAATGTTTGTTACTGTAATTGGAGAACCAATTAGCGATCCTGCTAGTCCCAAACTTGGGATGGTGATGGATTTTTCGGATTTAAAAAGAATCGTGAAGGAAGAAGTGGTTGACAGGCTTGACCATGCACTGATGATTAATAGTAAAACCGGACATACAAATATTCAGGAAGCTTTGTCGGGAATAGTTCCTTTGAGAATTGTTGATGTTCCGTATCAAACTACCTGCGAGAACATGGTATTGGATTTCGCCGAAAGAATACAAAAAAAATTACCCGGTGAAATAGAATTGCATTCGGTACGACTGTACGAAACAGCTACTTCGTATGCAGAGTGGTTTGCATCAGACAATAAATAAACTATCTTAGTACTATCACTTTAGCAAAAATCTGCCTATTTTGACTAATAAAAAAATATACTTCTCATCCGATCAGCATTTTGGAGTTCCAAGTGTGGAGAAAAGTCGCGAAAGAGAGAAACTATTTGTAAAGTGGCTTGATATGGCCGAGAAGGATGCTGAGCATATATTCCTGTTGGGAGATCTTTTTGATTTTTGGTTTGAATACAAATCAGTTGTTCCACGTGGTTATGCCAGAGTATTGGGTAAGATAGCCCGGATAACTGATAAAGGTATCCCTGTTACATTTTTTGTTGGTAATCATGATATGTGGATGTGGGATTATTTTGAAAAAGAATTAGGAGTAAAAGTTTATCATAAGCCAAAAGTATTTGAATTTTCAGGCAAGAAGTTTTTTATTGGTCACGGTGATGGATTGGGTCCTGAGGATAAGGGTTTTAAAAGAATGAAAAAGCTTTTTACTAATCCTGTTGCAAAATGGTTGTTTGCCAGGCTTCATCCTAATCTCGCTGTAGGAATAGCAAATTATTTTTCCCGAAAAAGCCGTCTGGCTAATGGAGATACGGATATGGTTTTCATGGGGGAAGATAAAGAGTGGCTGATAAAATATGCTGAGCGAAAGTTAGAGACCATGGATGTTGATTATTTTCTTTTTGGACACAGACATTTAGCTATGGATATTAAACTGTCGAAAGGTGCCAGGTATATTAATACAGGTGAATGGGTGAAAGGCCGGAGTTATGCCGTATTTGAAGAAGGAGAATTATATCTTAGAGAGTTTCTTGACAACTAATTTCTTATAAATAGGATCTGTTTAGAGTTTTATTAACTCTGAAACAATTCCTTTTTAAGCTTTAATACTGATAGTAGTGAAGCGATGTATCCTATAGAGAAAATAGTGATTGTTACAGTAATAACATTTGAGATATTCAACTCTACAGGATAGGCTATGGCCGAACTGCCTCCAAATGTCAGGAACTTAAAATGATACTGCAGGAGAACTAAAATTGAACCTAAAACTATCCCGGCTGTTCCTCCTATAAATGTTACCATCAATCCAACACGAACAAATATTTTTCTCAATAGAGATTCAGAAGCTCCAATACTCCACAATGTATTTAGGTTGTGCTTTTTATCTACAATAAGCATGCTTATAGAGCCTATAACATTGAAAACTGCTATGATAAGGATTAATGTAAAAACTAGATAGGTGACTACTTTTTCAGTATTCATCATTTTGTAAATCAGCGAATGTTGTTCTCTTTGTGTTTTTACCACGTACGAATTTCCAAGTGATGATTTAAGTTGTTTAGAAATTTCTTCTGGGTCAGCATTTTTATTTAGTTTTAGCTCTATCGCAGAAATTTGATTTTGCTTGTAGTTAAGTAATTCCTGGGCAAAACCTAAGGTAGAAATAAGGTATTTTTCATCAATTTCTTTTTCTATAGCAAACGAACCAACAGGTTGAGCATCTTTTCTCCTAAAGCTGTTTAAAGGATCGCTAATCTGACCTTTTCCGGGTTTTACAACGTAAATTTCAAGGGCCTTGTAGCTGTCTCTTAATCCTAAAGACAGGTAATGTGCAATTCCGCCACCAATTACAACCTCATTAACCGGACTTTCATGATTGATCCATCTTCCGGCGTATATAGTAGTATCTATCTCATTTACTTTTGTGAATTTTTTGTCTACCCCCTTGATCTTTGAGATGTATTCTTTATCTCTATATCTCAAAAATACTTTCTCCTCTAAAGTTTTTGCATAATATTGAATATCTGTTTGTTTGTTTAGAATACTGTCAACTTTATTGGTATATGAAAAAGATTTCCCCTCAGAAGCTGTTATTTTCAGGTCTGGATCGAAAGTTGATAGCATGGAAATAGAAAATTTTTCTAAACCGGAAAAAGCTGATAATACAACTAACAAGGCCATAGTGCCAACAGTTACTCCTACCACAGATACGGCAGTAATAATGTTGACAGCATTGTTGCTGCTTTTCGAAAAAAGATATCTCTGTGCTATGTAAAGGGGAAAGTTCATTAAGAGCTAATAATATTTTTAGCTGATGTTATATTGATTTTTTTGAGGATTATTCTTTTGAATCTTTGATTGGATCTGTACCTTTTCCTTTTAATGCGTTATCAATATCATCAACGTAGTCTAAAGAATCATCAAAAACATAATCAAGATTAGGAACTCTTCTCATCTGATGTCTGATGCGTTGCCCTAACAAATTTCTGAATTTAGGAGCTTCGTTCTCTATATATTCCATGAAGGCTTTTTTGTCTTTCATCGGAAATGCACTTAAATAAACTCTCGCGTCCATTAAGTCACTTGTTACTTTTACTCTGGTAACAGAAATAATCATTCCTTTAAAAGCAATTTTTGCCTCAGTCTGAAAAATCTCTGCTAAATCTTGTTGTATTTGTTTCTGAATACGTTTTTGTCTTGTTGTTTCTCCCATGTCGCAAAGGTAATACAAATAAACAAACTTATTTGATGTTTATTTGGTATTAGCTTTGTTTTTACATCATTATATCACAAGTGTTTTTTTTACTTTTATCCTAAATGTTGTATTATTTATATAAGGTTTTTTTTATAAGACGTATAATTTGTTATTTTTACACTATGCAATTTAAAATTTAAGGAGTAGTCCGCTATTTTAAAAAGTTAAATAAGAACACATGAAGAAAGCTTACCTTATATTGTTACTTTTCATCTCTACATTGAGTTACTCACAAAACTCGGTTGATTCGGATGCCTGGTATTCAAAAGACAACAATGATGAAAAGGTGTCATATGATGCCAATGTAAATTATAATTTTAATGTTGGGTCCAGTTTTAGCAATTTTGGAACAAATGCAAATGCATTTAGTTATTATGCTTCCCCGTCAGTAACATTTCCGGCAGGAAAGAAAACATCGTTTACTGTTGGTTTCCTGATGAATCAAACTCAATTTTCTGGTATGATGATGACAAGTGAAGGTATGAAAAACAGGAATTTCTCTCAAACTCAGGCCATCGTTTACGC
The DNA here is from genome assembly GCA_039714315.1 of Bacteroidota bacterium. Lineage (NCBI taxonomy): Bacteria > Pseudomonadati > Bacteroidota > Bacteroidota bacterium. The sequence goes on from JBDLJM010000069.1 coordinate 16,160, forward strand.
TTCAGGTGCTTATCAGGTAAATCCTAATGTGACAGTTTTTGCTTCCGGTTATTATGATATGAATTCGCGAAATAATTCAGGGATGAATCAGTCAGGATATAATCCATATAGTCCTTATGGGTCTGAGGGATTTTCGTTAGGAGCAGAATTTAAGATAGGAGAAAGAGCAAGAATAGGGATCCAGGTTCAATATGATAAAGGCGCCAGCCCTTATATGAACCCTTATGGCGGATATGGAATGGGTAATTATGGCAGAATGGGCGTTGGAAGAAGTCCGTTTGGATATTAATTTGAT
>JBDLJM010000070.1 GCA_039714315.1 Bacteroidota bacterium
AATAAATTTTAAATGATGTAAAAATGGATTAGATGAAAAATATACGGTGTATTTTGATGTTTATTTGGTATAATATATTGGGAGGTACTTTCGCAAGAAAATATATTTAAGAAAAATTGGTCATAAAAATGCCCCGGGTATAAACCTTCGGGGCATATTAAAACATATAGTATTATATCTTATAGGATAAGCATTGCATCACCGTAAGAATAGAATTTATAACCTTCTTTAACGGCTTCTTTGTAGGCTTCCATCATGAAATCGTAACCTGCAAAAGCTGCAATCATCATCATTAATGTCGATTTAGGAGTATGGAAGTTTGTAACCATACAGTCTGCGATACTAAATTCGTATGGAGGGAAAATAAATTTATTTGTCCATCCTTCATTTTCATTAAGTGAACCACTTGCCGAAACAGAACTTTCAACTGCACGCATTACGGTAGTACCAACAGCACAAATACGTTTTTTGTTATTTTTTGCATTATTGATTACTTCTGCAGTATCTTTCTCGATTTTCACTTTCTCAGAATCCATTTTGTGCTTCGAAAGATCTTCTACTTCCACAGGATTGAATGTTCCTAATCCTACATGCAGTGTTAATTCAGCAAAATCCACTCCTTTAATTTCAAGGCGTTTCATCAGGTGTTTTGAAAAGTGTAATCCGGCTGTTGGAGCAGCAACGGCACCTTCTTCTTTTGCAAAAATGGTCTGATATCTTTCTTTGTCAGATTCTTCTAAATCTCTTTTGATATATTTAGGTAGAGGTGTTTGTCCAAGTTCGTTAAGTTTTTCTCTAAATTCCTCGTACGAACCGTCATATAGGAATCTCAAAGTTCTACCTCTCGAAGTTGTGTTGTCTATTACTTCAGCAACCAAACTTTCATCTTCTCCAAAATAAAGTTTATTTCCAATACGAATTTTACGGGCAGGATCAACCAAAACATCCCAAAGACGCTGTTCTTCGTTAAGCTCTCTTAATAAGAAAACCTCAATACGAGCTCCTGTTTTTTCTTTGTTACCAAACATTCTGGCAGGAAATACCTTCGTATTGTTTAAAACCATCACATCTCCATCATCAAAATATTCAATTAGATCTTTGAATAATCGATGTTCTATTTTTTTAGTATCGCGGTGCAATACCATCAATCTCGCTTCATCTCTGTGTTCTGACGGGTATTCTGCCAATAACTCTGCCGGTAATTCAAAATTGAAATTAGAAAGCTTCATATATTTCTATTTTATTAAAAATCTTTAAAAATGCTGAAAAAAAACAGCCGACAAATATACAATCTCAAACTAGGGGTTGTCAAGTTTTAATTGTAATATTTTGAGAATTACTTCCTTTCAGTTTTTATTCCGAGCTTATTAAGGTGATCCCAGAAATCAGGATAAGACTTTTCTACAACGTCAGGATTTTCAATAAATACTTCCGATTTCATTGCTAATGGGGCAAAGGCCATTGCCATTCTGTGATCATCGTATGTGTCTATTCTTACTCCTGATACTATTTTTTCGCTTGCACTCAAACTAAGACTACTATCAGTAATTACTACAGAAGCACCTAATTTTTCCAATTCAGTTTTCAAAGCAAAAAGTCTGTCCGTTTCTTTTATCCTTAAAGTTTCCAGACCGGTAAGTTTGCATGCAATACCCAGGTTGAAACAGGAAACAGCTATTGTTTGGGCAATATCCGGTTGTTGATTTAGATCAAACTCAATTAAGTCCGGTTTTTCGAAAATCGGAGCTTTTTGTAATCTTATTTTATCCTGAAGATAAATAGTCTCCACTCCTAAACTTCTGTAATAATCAGCTAAAGCACTATCTCCCTGAAAACTTTCTCTGCGATATGTCCCCAATAAAATACTGGCATCTTCTGCACTTGCTATAAGACTGTAATGATATGATGCTGAACTCCAGTCTGACTCAACAGCAATAGGCTGATCAGAATATATTTTTCCGTTATTAATCGAAATAATCTTCTTGTCCATGCTGGCATATATCCCAACTTTTTGTAAAAGCTGAATGCTCATGTTAATATATGGGAGAGAAACAACTTTTCCTTTTAGGGCTATTTTTAACCCTTTTTCCATTGTTGGAGCTATAAGCATTAAAGCCGTGATAAACTGCGAGCTAATCCCCGAGTTTAGGGTGATTTTTCCTCCCTGAAGCTTTTTCCCCTTAATTTTTAAGGGAGGGTATCCTTTGTCTTCTGTATATTCAATATCTGCACCAATACTTTTTAAGGCTTCAACAAGTTCACCTATAGGGCGTTGCTTCATCCTTTCTGATCCGGTAAGAATAACTTCCCGTCCTTCCTGTACCGATAGATATGCTGTTAGGAAGCGCATGGCTGTGCCTGCCATGCCTATATTTATTTCATCTCCGTTGTTGCTTAGTGCCGCAAGCATTAAAGATGTGTCTTTAGAATTTGAAAGATTTTCTATCTTGAATTTATCTTCAGAAAGTGCCTGTAAGATCAACAATCTGTTAGATTCACTTTTAGAGCCTCCAACCTGAATTTCTCCTTTCAGACTTTTATTTTTTCCTTCTAACTTTATCATATATAAAAAAATATAGGTCGGCAAATATAAGCCAAAACTAATGTTTAGATAATAATATTAATTGTTTTTTATGCAGTTGATAATTAAGTCTAAGCTTTCATTACCTGCATGGTCGCCGACAAAACTTATAACTTCAATATTCTTTGATGCTGCAAACTTTTTAGTGTATTCAGGATTTAGTAGATCGTCGTTTTCGCCTAAGAATATTTTGATATTATTATTATCGTAATCCTGATTCAGAATTATCTCAGATAGCGGTTTCAAACTGGGTCCAACGGGGTGATTCTGATCGAAAAAATGCTCTTTCGAAATCAAAGGATTTATCAGGTACATTGCTAAATTGTATTTAGCTGATAGTAATAGGGCAGTCATACCTCCTGTTGATGAGCCAATTACTTCTACTTTGTGTCCTTTCTCTGTGGCATAATCGATTGAATCAATAATTTTTTGTCGAATATCTTTAGGGTTTTCATTGTCGTAATCCGGTGTAAATGACACAAAATCGCACTCCAGTTTGTTAGAAAAATATGAGGATTTATGGCCGCCTGACTGGTAGCCACCAATATAAATTATAGTTTTATTCATTTTAATTATGTGATTATGATAAATTGGAGGGGTTTATAATGCAAAAGTCAGTCCAGCTTTATCTGAGCTTTTCGTTACCGTGGTGACGGTCGTGATCTCTCTCGGTTTTAATGTCCAGCTTTTTGTCGAAAGCTTCCTGAAGGTTAACTCCTGTTTGATTGGCTAAACACAAAACAACAAAAACTACATCTGCAAGCTCCTCACCCAGATCCTTGTTTTTGTCAGATTCTTTTTCCGATTGTTCTCCATATCTTCTAGCTATTATGCGTGCTACTTCACCAACTTCTTCTGTGAGTTGAGCCATGTTTGTAAGCTCGTTGAAATAACGTACCCCATGTTCTTTTATCCACTTGTCAACAGCTAATTGAGAATCTTTTATGTTCATCTTTTTCATTATTTATGAGGTGCAAATTTACTCTAATTCGGGAGTCTGGCAACAGATAATAAGTTAAGAGTTAAAAAATATATACGCTTTGATAAGAGTAATTTAAGTATTACTCATTTTGTTGTAAAATACAGAGATGATTTTTTTTTGAAGAATAATATTGTTGAAAAAAAGTTGCATTATAAAATAATTTAATACAACTTTGTATTTCAAAGTACTTTAAATATGGAATCAGAAAAATATATAGAAGATTTAGCTGAGATAAGGAATTTAATGAATAAATCATCAAAATTTTTATCCTTAAGCGGTATATCCGGTGTATTAGCAGGTATATATGCGTTAATTGCTACATATGTAATAAATAAATTTGTTCCTGAATTATTGTCATGGAATTATGTTCACATTGAACTTCTTAAAAATTCGGATGTATTGGTTTTGATTTCGGTTGGTCTGGTAACTTTAGTACTTGCTATTACAACGGGTGTAGCAATTACCTTTTTTCAGGTTAGAAAGGAAAATGAAACTCTATGGAATACCGGTTCAAAATTGTTGTTTACAAATTTAATGATACCTCTTGCAGCGGGGGGAATATTTTCTTTGATTCTGATATTTAAAGGGATGATTGGATTGATAGCTCCGGTTACTCTAATATTTTATGGGCTGGCGCTGGTAAATGGGAGTAAGTACACACATGAACATATAAAATATCTTGGATTTGCGGAAATATTATTGGGTTTACTTGCTACTTATTTTGTTGGGAACGGATTGTTTTTTTGGGCTGTAGGTTTTGGTGTATTACACATAGTTTATGGGATATATATGTATGTAATACCAATTACACATCAAAATGACATATAAAACCTTTGTCTTTTCAATTTTATCTTCTGTAAAAAATAGTTCCGTCTAGGCTTAGCCTAGATGCAACGATTTTTGTAAATCGTTAAAATCAAAAATACTTTGATTTTAACATGTCATTCTGAAACGTAATTGGTATAATTAGAGAGAAGTGAAAGATATATTAAAAAATATAAATAAGGTTTTCGAAAACAAAATTAGAATGGGGATCATGTCCGTTCTAAGTGTAAACGAATCTGTTGATTTTAACAGAATGAAGGAGGTTTTGGCAGTGACTGATGGAAATCTGGCTTCTAATATAAAGTCGTTGGAGAAGAACGGATATATTGATGTAAGTAAGGAATTTGTTGGTAAGAAGCCTCACACAACTTATAGAATAACGAAATTAGGTAAAAGTGCTTTTATTAAGCACATTGATGCTGTGGAAAGATTTATAAAAGCGCAGAAATAATTTTTTTAACTAAAAACTTTGAAGTTCAAAGTACTTTTAAAAACTAGATAATATGGAAAATGAAAAAAATGAAATCTCAATTTTTGAAAGATTGAGTAACTGGTCCAGAAGCTCAGTAACCCTTAAGTTAGCTTCTATAACCTTTTTAACATTGATGTTGTTGATTCCACAAAGTATGGTGGAGGATTTGATTCAGGAGAGACAAGAGGCTAAGGCTTTTGCAACAAATGAAGTTAACAATATCTGGGCAAATAGTCAGGTAGTTTCCGGGCCAATAATTACCGTACCTTTTATTGTTGAAATAATAACTGAAGGGAAGATTTCGAGAGTGAAAAAGTTTGCTAACTTTCTTCCGGATGACCTATCTGTAAATGGCAATATTTCCCCGGAAAGTTTGAAGCGTGGGATTTATAAGATTGTTGTATATAAGTCTAAACTTGATATAAAAGCAAATTTTGAAAAGTTGAAAAACTTCCCGAATGCAAAAGAAGTATTGTGGAATGAAGCATATCTTACATTCGGAATAAGTGACTTACGGGGAATAAGGGAAAATTTGAATTTAAAAATAAATGGGAAGGTGGCTGAAATTGAAGCCGGCACAAAAAATAATTCATCAATTAAATCAGGAGTAACAGTTTTATTAAATGATATTAATGAGGAAACAACAAATATTCCATTTTCAATAAGCCTGGACTTGCAGGGGTCTAATTATTTAAAATTTATCCCAATGGGAAAAACTACTTCTGTAAAGCTTAGTTCATCATGGGATTCACCGAGCTTTATAGGTAATTTTTCTCCAAAAGAAAGGGTAGTGAATGAAGAAGGGTTTTCGGCTTACTGGAAAGTATTGGACCTCAATAGAAACTTCCCTCAATCGTGGATTAATAATCAATATTCTCCATCAGAAGATTCAAGTTTCGGGGTGAATTTATTACTTTCTGTAGATGATTACCAAAGATCCATGAGATCGGTAAAATACTCCCTGATGACAATAGTTTTGGTATTTTTGGTGTTCTTTCTAACTGAAATAATCAATAAGAAAAAGATTCATGCTTTTCAGTATACACTGGTAGGTTTGGCAATTATTCTTTTTTACACTCTGCTTGTGTCAATATCCGAGCATACTAATTTTAATGTATCTTATTTACTTTCTTCCATTATTGTTACCACGATGATTGGATTATATTCTATAAGTATTTTTAATAATATGAAACTGTCTATAATACTAGTATTGACTATTGTTGGAATATTTACGTTTATTTTTGTAACTCTTCAATTGGAAGAATTTGCTTTATTGATCGGAACCGTTGGCCTTACTGCTATTCTTGGTATTACTATGTATTCAACCAAAAATATTAAGTGGAATAAAGATTAATTGGTATAATATGTTTTTAGGGTGCGGAGCGCCGAAATATAGTTGGCCCGGACTATTCGCAAATAATTATTTTTGGAGCTCATGATTATACCAGTTGTGATTTAAATTTACTGGAAAGAAAATTGGGTTTATTTTGTTCATAGTAATAAAGAAAATTCAAGCATAGCCATAGCTACGGTTTAATTTTATTTTGAAGCTATGGGCAAAATAAAGCGATTTAATCCAGTAATTTTAATTTATAACTGGTATTACTTCGTAATTGTAGCGGCAGCCTTTGTTTGGGATAGCTTGTGAGAAATATATTTTGGCGGCTGAGCTCTAGCGAAGACTCCAAAATGTAATTTTCGAACTGCTATTCCGGGCAAAGCTATAGCGGAGAGCCTGTCTGCCAATCCAGGCAGGCCGGAAATAGCGCCAAAAAATGACACGGGAAACTTCAGGTATTAATATTTACGGGTTATTCTTTATTTTTAGTATCGATACAAATTGTAACCGGTCCGTCGTTGATAAGAGCAACTTTCATATCGGCACCAAATTCACCTGTGCCTATTTTCTTATTCATATCTTCTTCAAAGCGGGAAACGAATTTATTGTACATCGGAATTGCGAAATCCGGTTTTGATGCTTTTATATAAGTAGGTCTGTTTCCTTTTTTTGTTCCGGCATGAAGAGTAAACTGACTTACAACAATGGCTTCACCATCAATATCGATAACGGACTTATTCATGACCCCGTTTTCATCATTGAAAATTCTGAGTCTTGAGATTTTTGCCGAGATCCAGGCAATATCTTCATCGGTATCTGCATCTTCAATGCCTAAAAGGACTAATATCCCCTTTTTTATTTTACTTTTTATTTCTCCGTCTATTGTAACTGAAGCTTCAGATACTCTTTGTATAAGTGCGCGCATTATTTAAGTTCAAAGTTGATATTTCATAGAGTATGTTTTTTATAATTGATGATTTTTCATGAATCATTAACTAATTACTATGAACTAATTATGCATAATCGTCTGTTCTGTAGCCTTCCTCATCATCTTCTAAAAAGCTCAGGTAGCTAAGATATCTTGAGGCAGCAATTTCTTCATTCTCAACAGCATCTTTTACCGCACATTTTGGCTCATTTGTATGCAGGCAATTATTGAATTTACATTTGTCTTTAAGTGCAAAAATTTCAGGGAAATAATCTCCAACTTCAGCAGGATCCATGTCTACCAGACCAAAGCCTTTTATACCCGGAGTATCTATTATGAAACCTCCAAAATCCAGTTCGAACATCTCAGCATATGTTGTAGTATGTTGACCTTTGTTGTGTGAGTGTGAAACTTCAGAAGTTTTTAAATTCAAGTTAGGGTCAATCGCATTAATTAAAGTGGATTTTCCAACACCGGAATGTCCGGAAAACATCGAAACGTGATTTTTCATTTTTTCTACAACCAAGTCGATGTTTTTTCCGGTTTTGGCCGAAATTTCTATGCACTCATAACCTATATCAGTGTAGATATCGTTGAGCATCATCATCTCTGCACGTTCTTCCAGTTCGTAGATGTCAATTTTATTGAAAAGTATGACAGTTGGAATATTATATGCTTCGGCAGTAACAAGAAACCTGTCTATGAAGCCAGTTGACGTATGCGGTTTGGCCATAGTGACAACCAAAAAAGCCATATCAATATTAGAGCCAATTATATGAGTTTGTTTCGAAAGATTTACGGACTTTCTTACTATATAATTCTTTCTGTCTAAAATTTCATTAATTACTCCGGTTTCCTTGTTTGACTCTAAATCGAACATGACCCAATCGCCTACAGCTAAAGGGTTGGTGCTTTTTATTCCCTTTATTCTGAATTTTCCTTTAATGCGACATTCGTAATATGTGCCCTCATCGGTGCGAACTGAATACCAACTGCCTGTTGACTTAGTTACTAATCCCTTCATATTTATTTATTATGCCGCAAATATAGTTCATTGTCATAGTTCACAGTTAATAGTTAATAGTTTTTTTAGCTAAATAGGTGTTAAGTAAGTTTTAGTTTTTTTTTGATACTGTGTTGTTAAAGAAGGTTTTGAAAAAAAACATTTATGAAATTTCTTATAGAAAAAAACGCCATTCAAAAAATGAATGGCGTTAAAAACAGTTAATAAACGGGTTTAAGTAATTAGGTTTGGAATTTTATATAATTCCGTTGCCCCTTTTATTATTTCTAACCACTATACAATAATAAATTCAACTGTTTTTATTTCATTAACTTATCCTGCTTGTTGATAGATTCCTGGTGAATAGCTTCGAATACTCTTTTCATAAACTCTTCACTTAAACCTTTTTCAACTCCCATATCGTGTCTGTCGTGTACAATATCATCCCAACGATTAGCCTGTAGTACAGCAACGTTTGACTCTTTTTTTAATAGACCAATTTCTTTGGCAACGTCCATTCGTTGTGCCAGCATAGCGATTAAGCGGTGGTCTAATTCGTCTATTTGCTTTCTCAGAGCACTTAGCTTATTGATTGTAGTAGCATTTTCTGCTTCGTGCTTTCTAAGGTGAAGTTGCTCAGTGATCTCAATAGCTCTCTCCGGTATAACTTGTTGAGAAGCATCACTCCATGCCTCATCAGGGTTTTCGTGAGATTCTATCATTAAACCATCAAATTCAAGGTTCAATGCTGTTTGAGAAATGTCAAAAATCAAATCGCGTTTTCCACCGATGTGTGATGGATCACAAATCATAGGAACTTCCGGTAATCTTCTCTTAAATTCGATCGGAATTTGCCATTTCGGTACATTTCTGTACTGAATTTTTTCATAAGTAGAGAACCCACGGTGAATAGCTCCCAGTTTTTTAACCCCTACTGCACTAAATCTTTCTAAAGCACCAATCCATAAATCTAAGTCAGGGTTAATTGGGTTTTTTACAAGTACAGGTTTGTCTAATCCGCCATATTTTTTCAGCGCATCAGCTATTTCCTGAACAGCGAATGGATTAACAGTTGTACGTGCACCTACCCATAGTACATCAATATCGTATTGCAAGGCAAGACGAACATGTTCATCAGTAGCAACTTCGGTTCCCACTTTTAAACCGTAAGTATCTCTCACTTTGTTTAACCATTTAAGACCAGGCTCACCAACACCTTCAAAAGTTCCCGGTTTTGTACGTGGCTTCCATACACCTGCTCTGAATACATGTACATTTTTGTGAACTAAATCTTTTGCAGTTGCCATCATTTGCTCTTCAGTCTCTGCACTACAAGGTCCAACTATTCCTAATGGGATATTATTGTTTTTAATCCCCCAGTCTTCTAATTTTACTATTTCCATTTCGTATTTATTATTTCGTTAATATTTTATTTCTATTGTTTGTTATTTAATTCTATTTATAAATTGTGTTTACAATACCTTTTTTACCTCGTTAGCTTGTTTTATCAGTGTTTTTACTACATCTGTGTTGCCGCTCTTAATTGCGTGTTTAAATAATATCATGTTTTCGATATAATCGTCCATAACCTCAAGAACATTATCTTTATTTTGAGAAAAAATAGCTTCCCAGGTGTGTTGGTTACTTTTAGCCAGACGTACTGTAGACCTGAAACCTCCACTTGCAAGAGTTGTAATGTTTTCAATATTTTTTTCCTTGTTCAGCACTGTCAGGGCGAGTGCGAATGAAGAAATATGAGAGATGTGCGATACATATGCAGCACTGACATCGTGTTGATCACCGGTCATATACTTTATATCGGCTCCTATTTTTTTATAAATGTTTTCAACCTGTTTTACTCTGTATGAATCTGAGCTTTCTGCATCGCAAATTATTACGGCCTTATCTTTGAATAAGCCTTCAACTGCCGCTTCAGGTCCGGAAAATTCTGTTCCTGCCATAGGGTGAGTAGCAACAAATTGATTTCTTCTGGGGTGATTTTTTACTTTTTCAAGAATAGCTCTTTTCGTAGAGCCCACATCGATCAAAGTTTGATTATGAATCTTGTCTAATAGCTCAACCGCTATATCGTCTGCAGTATTTACCGGAACAGCAAGAATAATGAAATCTGATTTACTTATTGCTTTGTCTAAGTTGAGTATCTCGTCAACTAATCCAAGTTTCAAAGCTTTGGCAGAGTGTTTATCATTATTGTCAACTCCAATGATATGTTTAAATACGGATTCTTTCCTCAGCGATTTTGCCAATGATCCTCCAATTAAACCTAATCCTATGATTGCTACTTTATCCATTTTAGCTTAAGCTGATTATATGATTGAATTAATTTCAATTTTAGAAACTCTTTCTATAGCTTCTTCTATCCTTCCTATTGGTGTGCAGAGCGAAATTCTTAAGTAATTATTCCCCTTAGAACCGAAAATCATGCCCGGAGTTATAAAAACATTAGCTTTTTTAAGTACAATGTCCGATAGCCCTTCAGCAGATGTTCCTTCCGGAACTTTTGCCCAAACAAACATTCCAACTTCGTTTTGTCGGTATTCGCAATTCAGGCTGTCGAAAAGTTTATGAGCAGCTTTTTTTCTGATGGCGTAAGTTTTGTTTATTTCCTTATACCATTCCCTGTCCAGTTTAAGGGCTTCAACCGCGCCTAGCTGTACAGGTAAGAACATGCCACTGTCCATATTACTTTTAACTCTCAGTATATTGTTTATGTAATATTCGTTTCCTGCTACCATACCGACTCTCCATCCTGCCATGTTTGATGCCTTGCTTAATGAGTTGAGTTCTATTGCTACTTCTTTGGCACCTTCAATACTTAAGATAGATATCTGATTTTCGTTGAGGACAAAACTATAAGGGTTGTCATTAACAATTAATATGTTGTGACGTTTTCCAAAATCAACAAGTTTTTCGAATAACCCGACACTGCCATCAGCTCCGGTAGGCATGTTTGGATAGTTCACCCACATAATCTTAACTCCCGACAAGTCCAGTGATTCTAAATAATCGAAATCCGGGTGCCAGTTATTGTTTTCATTTAAAGGATAGTTAATGATATTAGCCTGTACCAAATCGCTAACCGATTTATATGTGGGATATCCGGGATTAGGAACTAAAACGCCGTCTCCCGGGTTTACGAAGGCCATGGAAATATGCATGATTCCTTCTTTTGACCCCATCAATGGTAATACTTCGGTGTTTGGGTTTAATTTTACATCGAAATATTTTTGATACCAGTCCGACATTGCATTGCGCAATTCATCAGTTCCTTTGTAGCTTTGATAGCCATGACTTGTAGGAGCGAGTAAAGATTCTTTACTTGCCTGTAATACTTTTGGGTGCGGAGCCATATCAGGACTTCCTATTCCGAGATTGATTACATCTTTTCCTGCGTCATTCATACTTTTAATTTCGGCAAGTTTCACCGAAAAATAGTACTCTTTTACATCGCCAAGTCTGTCTGCAGTTGATATCATTATTAATTTTATTACTTATTGAGACAATGCGCGCATTGTCTTTACTTATTATTTGTTTCGGTTCCTGAGCCTGCCGAAGGGCTTGTTACTTGTATATTCTCCAGTTTCCATTCTTTGTAAACTCCCAGTAATTCTACATCTTCGGTTTGGTGTTTTAAAACTTCCAGTACCGAATTAAATGTAGCATAGGTTGGGAATACTAAATCAGCATAAAAAGAATATTGCCATGGTCTGTCCATAATTGGAACCGACTGTATTTTTGTAAGGTTGATTCCATGTATCGATAGTATTGAAAGAACCTTCGACAGACTTCCTGTTTCATGCCCTACAACCATTTTTAATGAAGCTTTGTTTACATCTGAATCTCTTAACTTTGCTTTAGGATCTTTACCTATTATGAAAAATCGTGTATAGTTGTTTTTAATAGTTTGGATATTCTTTTCCAGAGATGTTAATTCATATATATCTCCGGCAATTTCTCCGGCAATGGCTCCAATGCCTTTTAATTTATTTTCAGCAACATTTTTTGCAGAATCGGCAGTGTCGGTTGTTTCTACAAGTTTAATGTGCGGGTATTGTTCAAAATACTGTTCACATTGTAAAATTGCCATTGGATGAGAGTGAACCTCCTTTAAGTCTTCTATTTTCTGACCTTCCAGCACTAAAAGGCTGTGTTCAATCGGAATGTAAATTTCACCAATAATACATTGTCCTTTTCTGCCTAAGAGTTTATAATTTTGAAGTAGAGAGCCCGCAATTGAGTTTTCGATAGCCATAACTCCAAACTCGGCAACACCTACTTCTATAAAGTTGGGAATTTCCTTGAAGTTATTACACTCGATCAAATCAACCTCCTCACCAAAAAACATTTTGGCAGCCTGATGGTGGTACGATCCTTTGATCCCCTGAATTGCTATTTTTTTTCTCATCGCTAATTTTATTCAAAAAAAAATCCCGCTATTTCTTAGCGGGATTTACATGATTATATTTTTTAACTTACACATATAGATTCCCGCTCTTTTTTCCAATGAAAAAAAAGTAAAAGAAAAAATTAAAATATGTGTTAGTGAATAAGTGCATCTCTTGTTATTTGATGGCAAATGTAAAAATATTTTTTAGACATCAAATATAAATTGAAATAATTTTTTAAATTTATTGTTACAGATTAATATGAAAAGTCACTTTTATCTTATAGACTAAATATATTATGCGACGAACACTAATATTAATAGTATTGATTACATTGCCTCTAATTTCATTTTCCCAAAAGGGAATCGGAATAAGGGGGATTTTCGGATATTCAGGTGGAACTTTTGGCGGAGCGGCTATTTCATATCAGGATATTGGCAGATTCGAGATTAATGGTGCCTGGAATAGTCAGGGGATGGGGCTCGCAGGATTGAAACTTTTCGAACTGGTTGATGCCAATGCAGTAACTGTTTATAGTGGAATAGGTGGGGGGATCGGTACCCCCGACGAATTCAAAAGTTATCAGGTAGCCCTGATAGGAACTCTGGGGATGAGTGTATTGTTAGGGCCTATTCAGTTTTCATTGGATTGGCGGCCTGAGTACGAAATAATACATCCCGACAGCGCGCCTTGGAGGTTCAATTTTGGATTTGCAATTAGGTTTATGTTTCCCGATAAGGGTGATTAAACTTCGGCCAATCCTTTTCGTATATTTTTTATAATAATATTTGGTGTTATGGAGATAAGAAAAGGAATGTAGAAAAATAGAAATTGAGAAAGATTGATACCTTTGTATAGTGTAGAGAATTATACTTGACATATGAAACTAGCATGACAAAATTTTAACAATTTTGACCCAGAGGGGAATGATAAAATTTTGTATTGCGAACACCATCCCTGCCTGCAAGACCCAGTCAGGCAGGTGACCAAAACAAAAAAATTATTAACAGATGATACCAAGAGGTAAAATAAAGGATAAGAGAAAAGCAATATTAGAATCTTCACTCGAACTAATTGCGCTACAGGGGTTCCATGGTACATCGATGAAACAGATTGCCGATAATGCCCAGGTTGCAGCGGGTACAATTTATGTTTATTTTGAGAAAAAAGATGTTCTTATTCACGAACTGTTTATAGAAATTCGAAGAGAATTGAATGATATTATTGTAGGTGGCTTTGATAAAAAAAAGGATTTTAAAGCTAATTTCATGGTTTTTTGGAACGACGTATTGAACTACTATTTACAATATCCTCTTAAATATAATTTTCTGGAGCAGTTTTCTAATTCACCATTCATAAACGATATTATTTCAGAAGAAGGGTCTCAGGCACTTGCTCCCGTATATGGCCTTTTTGCAGATGCACAAAAGAAAGGTATATTAAAGAAATTACCCGTTTCGGCATTGATTGCTTTAACGCACGGACCGATAGTTTCATTGGTAAAAATGAATAATTTCAAAGAGATTGAAATTGAAGAACAAATAGATAAATTGCAGTTTGCTGAAGCTTCTTGGCAAAGTATTTCTATAAAATAAAATATTATTCAAAATGCAAAATATTAAAACTATTGCTTTTGATGCTGATGATACTCTCTGGGTAAATGAACCTCTTTTTAGAATAAATGAGGAGAAGTTTGAAGATTTGCTCAAAGAGTACGTTTCCTGTGAAAAAATCACAGCCAAACTTTATGATGCTGAAATTAGAAATCTGAAACATTTTGGATATGGGATAAAGGGTTTTGTTCTTTCTATGATTGAAACAGCAATTGAACTTACAAATGGAGAGATAAAAGGTTGTGATTTAAAGAAAATAATTGAATGGGGAAAAGAGCAAATCGACTTCCCTGTAAATTTGCTGGATGGAGTAGAAGAAGTGGTGAAATCATTAAAGGGGAAATATCGCCTGATGATAATTACTAAAGGAGATTTGTTTGATCAGGAGAGTAAAATTGCAAGGTCAGGATTAGTTGACTGTTTCGATATAATTGAAATAGTTTCGGAAAAAGATGAGGCTGTTTATTCTTCAATTATGAAGAAGCACAACCTGAAAGCTGAAGAACTAATCATGATTGGTAATTCTTTAAAATCAGATATTCTGCCAATGGTTAATATTGGAGCCTATGCAGTTCATATTCCTTTTCATACTACATGGATACATGAACAGGTGGGCGATGTTGATTTGGAAAGTAAGCATTATACAGAGTTAGGAGATATTAGAGAAGTGTTTGAATTGCTGAAATAGCAATATATGGAGGAAGAAAATAAACATTATTCACTGTTAGAGGTTTTGCAAAGTGTTCAACGAATGTTTGAACGCTATTGGAGTAAGCCTCTTTGGGTGAAAGTGGAGCTTGCAAAAATTAATTATTATCCTCATAGTGGTCATGCATATCCATTGCTGGTCGAGAAAAAAGAAGGAAAGACCGTTGCAGAAACCAGATCTACAGTCTGGGTGTCTACATTTAAAAGAATTAAAACAAAATTTGAAGCAGTTACCAAAAAAGAGTTTAGTGATGGAATAGAATTGCTTTTATTGGTAGAAGTTAAATTTACTGCAAGTCATGGTCTGGCATTGAATATTATAGATGTTGACCCAAACTATACCCTTGGAACAATGGAGCGGGAGAGGTTGGAGACTCTCAAAAAGCTAAAGGAAATAGGTCTGTTTGATAAAAATAGACAGGTAGAACTTCCAATATTGCCCAAGCGGGTAGCAGTAATATCGGTAGAAACTTCAAAAGGCTTTCATGATTTTGTCGATACTATAAATACCAATAAAAAGGGTTATACAATAGAATATGAGTTGTTCCCGGCACTGTTGCAGGGCGATAAGGCTGTTGAGTCTATCAGAAGACAATTAGATGAAGTTCGGTCGCGAAGAAATGAATTTGATGTTTTGGTAATTATTCGTGGAGGTGGTGGCGAAGTAGGTCTGAATTGTTATGATGATTTTAGTTTGGCGAGCGCAGTAGCGCAATTCCCGCTACCGATAATTACAGGTATAGGTCATGCTACTAATTTAACAGTAGTTGAGATGGTTTCGCATGTAAATATGATTACTCCCACAGCTCTGGCAAATTTTATTCTGAGTAAATTTGAGGACTTTGAAAATAGGATTGAAAAAGCGGAAGACCGGCTGATTCAATTTTCCGATAAAATTATTAGGGATAAGATAAATATACTTCAAAGTATGGTTAATGTATTTGAAACCGATGTGAAGTTACTGCTGCAGAAAGAATATTATGCTATAGATAAATTAGAAACGTCTTTAAAATATCAGGGGAAAGAATTAATTCACAGGAGCGAAAAAGGCTTGAATGATACTTTGTCAAGTTTACGTTTTATTCCCGGTGAAATAGTCGGTAAACAAACATTGTTGATTGAAGGTTTGGAAGGCAGGTTGAGAAAATCACTGGTTAATAATCTTAGTAATACAGAGCGTGAATTGACTTTGTTGGAGAGTAAGACAAGATTATTGGATCCTGCCAATGTTTTAAGTAGAGGTTATTCTATTAGCCGATTCAACGGTAAGGTTGAGAATATCTCGAAATTAAAAGTTGGGGATATTATGGAAACAGAAACATTTGAATTTACATATAAAAGTAAAATAGAGAGTTTAAATAAAAAGTAGCGATATTATGGCTAAAAAAGATGTTAAATATGAAGATGCTATTTCGGAACTGGAAGAGATAGTTGATAAAATTGAGAATTCAGATATTTCTGTTGATGAATTGTCGGATAAAGTAAAAAGAGCTTCGGAACTGATAAAAGTTTGTAAAAGTATTCTTCATAAGACAGATGCAGAAGTGCAGAAGAT
>JBDLJM010000071.1 GCA_039714315.1 Bacteroidota bacterium
GCGAAAATAGCCGAGTTACAATTGATGAAACTTGCCGGGCTGTTTATGCAGGAAGTGCAATAGTAAAAGTTTAGACGTTAAAATATTAAAGCTGTTTCAAAAGGTGTTAATGACTGGGTTTTATACCTTTTGAAACGGCTTCTTTTTTTTATTCTCCGAATCCCAATACCCCCATGCTTTTATCCACATGTACCAGTATAGGCATATTCATAGAGAATTTGCTCGCCGGAATTTGTTATGTTTAGTAAAAGCTTATCCCCGCTTACCTGTAATTTACTGATGTCAAAGGTCATTTCTTTGATAATAACCGCATCACAAACTTCTTCGTTTTTCAGAGATAGTCTTAATCTTCTTTGTATAGGGTATGATTCCATTATTTCTTCGGAGTCAATAAGTTTTACCTCCCAGCTGCTACCGTCGCATCCGCTTGACTCAAAAGTAATTTTCAGGCAATCATCAATAATTTTTAAATTGATTATCGTTAATTGATCATCTGGCGCTGTACTGTATAGTTCTTCGCTAATAATAACCTCCTTATCACAATTCAAGGTTATATCATCATCCTTGTCGCAGGATGCTAAAAACATGCTAAAAAGAATTATTCCGAATAGTTTATATAAAGTTCTCATGGCACGAACGTTTTAAACCAAAAGTTTACGGTTTTATTTATTGTCAAATTTACGGAAAAAACGTGATTTTTGGTAGCTTTAGGGACTGTCTTTACAGGTTATTCACCTAATTTAATCAATATTTTCTCAATTAATAATTTGCCAATTGAATATCATATTTATTCTGCTTTTCTATTCATGAACTCTATTTAAATTCTTCAAATAGACAGGCGTATTTATATTATTTTGTTTACTGGCTAAATCATAAGCTTTTTGGTAGTTTTCTTGTGCCAGTTTAAGTTGTTTATTATTCTCGTATGCCTCTCCCAAACTGTCGTATACATTTGGTGATAGAGGGTAGCGTTTTACATTTTCGATAAAAATCTCTATCGCATTATCTATGTCGTTGTGTTGTAGGTGGTTGTACCCTAACGTATTTATAATGTTTTCCGGAGTTTCTAATTCTAAACCATATTTGTTTGAAACAAGTTTGTAATGTTTGTCAATTGCAGCTAAACCTTGTTTAAACGTTTCCTGATTTATTTGCCAGTCGGAGAATATGAATTTTAAGCCATTAAAAACACTTATGTATGGAATTGATATATGGTTCTCATCTTCCATTTTAACATATTTATAATCAATAGTCTTGTTCGATTTTTTATTAACTAAGTCAGAGAACTCTGCTAAGGCCTGATAATATTTCGGTTCATTGCCAACTGTCACGTAAAAAAACTTTTGATTGTCATATTTTGATTTTAAAGAGTTTTTAGCCTCTTTTACAAGGTAACTATCAGCGAAGTGAATATATGGGCTGATAGCAATATATGCATCAAAAACTTCCGGTTTTGTCAGCAATGAATAGGTTGTAAATGTTCCGCCAAATGAATGTCCGATAATGACAGAAAAATCTGAAGTCTTATAATTTTTGTCAACATGCTTTGTTAATTCCTCAGAAACAAAATTTAAAAAATTTTCAGCCCCTCCTGAGGTTGGTAGTCTTACATCATGAACCGGTGAAAAATCTTTGGTTCTGTCAATATTATGAACGGAAACAATAATGGTTTGTGGAATAATTCTCCGCCTTGACAGAAAGTCTACAGCTCCATATACATGTTGAAAATTAGCTTTCCCATCCAGTAAGTATATTACCGGGTATTTCTGAGATGTCTCTCCATAACCATCCGGAAGCTTTATTGTAATAATTCTT
Organism: Bacteroidota bacterium; assembly: GCA_039714315.1. Classification (NCBI taxonomy): domain Bacteria; kingdom Pseudomonadati; phylum Bacteroidota; species Bacteroidota bacterium. Next base: position 1,816 of record JBDLJM010000071.1, read on the forward strand.
TTTTCATTAAGAATTTTCGATTCTATAGTTTCTTCTATCCCATTAACTATATCATTCTTTGTTTGAGCAAAAGAGCTGTCAACAGATAGTAATATTAGAATAATAAATAACCCTGTAATCTTATTTATAGTTTTACTTAAATGAAAATTTTTCATAACATACTTGTTTTAAACAAGTAAAGTTAGGTAATAAGTTTTGTCTATTGTGTTAACGAAAACTATAAAGGATACTCCTTTTTGTTAAAGTTTGCATAAAAAATTGCTGAGCTAAAACTTCTGAAACTTTGTTTCACTCATTTCGGTCTAAATGACGTTTGTAATTACAGTTTTTAGCTTTTTGCCACACTACATCGCATCAATATATTCTTCTAAAAATTCAACCAATTTTTTAACGGCTCGACCTCTGTGACTGATTTTTCCCTTCTCTTCAGAGTCCATTTCTGCAAAAGTAGTTTCATAACCTTTAGGACGGAAGATAGGGTCGTAGCCAAAACCGCCTTCACCGTATTTTTCTGTAGTAATTTCTCCTTCTACGCTACCTTCAAAAAAATATTCCATACCATCAATCTTTAAAGAAATAACAGTCCGGAATTGAGCATTTCGGTCTTCCTTGCCTTCCATTTCTGCAAGCATCTTATTTACATTATCATCATAGGTAACATTTTCACCGGCGTATCTTGCAGCGTAAACACCCGGAGCTCCACCCAGGGCATCAACTTCCAATCCTGTATCGTCCGCAAAACAGTCGTATCCGTAATTTTCTAAAACATGTGCTGTTTTTTGTGCTGCGTTACCTTCAAGTGTATCCGAAGTTTCGGGAATATCTTCTAAACATCCAATTTCTTTTAGTGTTACCAGTTCAATACTTTCCGGCAGTAATTCTCTTATTTCGGTGAATTTATTTTTGTTGTTTGTGGCTATTACTATTCGCATATTTTATCTTTATTGTTAACTTATTAATTTTGATTTAATGATTTTAGTGTTGTATTCTTCGTTTAATATATTATTTAACTTACTCATTACTACATAGCCCATCATCATACTAAATATCAATAATGAATAATACGGTACACCACCACCCACTAATTCACTAAATGAAGCATTAAAATTAGGATAGTATATCATAAATATAACAGATAGTGAGTTATTAAGAAAGTGTACTAAAATTGAAGGAGTCAATGACTTTGTTTTATAATATAAATATCCTAGCAGCAACCCACTTATAAATCCGGCAATAAACTGCCATGGGTTGAGGTGAATAAATCCGAAAAATATAGCCGAAGCAATTATGGCTTTATTTGGGGTGTAATTTTGTAAATATCCTCTCAATACCAATCCTCTTACAAGAATTTCTTCAAGCAGGGGTGCAAAAATTGCAATCATGATAATATTTGGAACAGACAGGTTGAAAGCTTTTTCAAATAGCTCTATGGCCCAGTCGGGCATTGGAATAAGCGAAGCAAAGAAATCTACCCACAGCATCATTATTAAACTGATTATAATAATATACAGGTATTTCCCCGGTTTACCCAAAGAGAAATTCAGGATATTGGTTTTACTTTCCGTTCCCTTTTCAATATCAGACTTTTCTTTTTTTATTATTATCCAATATACCAGATATATTGTAGCTATCATTGGAATCGCATATCCCAGTGCCGCTGCTATATTTTTGTCCAGCCATTCCTGTGTATTGCCAAAAAATATAATAGGGGCGCCCAGCAAAAAAGTAAATACAAGCAATATCAGAAATATTAATACGCTATGAGTTATTGTGGAAAATTTTCTCTTATTCATGGTGGTACGGTTCGTTTCTTAATATAGTAAATGCTCTATACACTTGTTCGGTAATAAAAAGCCTTACCATCTGATGAGAGAATGTCATTTGTGATAATGATATTTTACCCTGTGCCTTGTTGTAAACTTCTTTTGAAAAACCATAGGGACCTCCGATCACGAAAATAACCTGTTTTACCCCGCTATTCATGTGTTTTTGTAAATATTTGGAGAAGTCGACAGATGAAAATTCTTTTCCTTTCTCATCCAATAGAATTAATCTGTCAGAGGGGCTTGTTTTGGCTAAAATCAATTCGCCTTCCTTCGATTTTTGTTGATCTACGGATAATTTTTTTACATTTTTTATATCAGGAATAATATCAATTTCGAAAGAGATATAATGCTTTAAACGATTAGTGTATTCGTCAATTAATGATTGAATACGCGAATCATCAGTTTTACCTACGACTAGTAATTTAATTTTCAAAATATGCTATTTTTTTGAAAGGCAAATATATATATTTGTAAGGAGAGGTGTCTAGTTTTGAATATAATAATCGAAAAAATAAGTCTTATGGCAACGGAAAATAGAGATTTAAGAAATCAGGCCTTAGAATCTTTAAAAGGGAATTGGGTAATCGCAATAGTAACTTTTTTAATTGTATTCATCCTTACGGGTGGTGCCGGTGGTATAGAAGAGGGTAAAGGCGGGATAATTTCTGTTATTATTGCAGGACCATTGGCAGTAGGTGTTGCCACTTTTTCACTTGCGCTTTCCCGTGGGCAAAAAGCTGATATAGAGATGGTCTTTGTTGGTTTTAAGAACTTTGTAAATGCTTTAATAGCGTATTTGCTGGTTGTGATATTTACGTTTGGATGGCTCTTATTATTGATTGTTCCGGGTATTATAAAAGCAATCTCCTATTCTATGACATTTTTTATTATGGCCGAAGATGATTCTATTAAACCAATGGACGCTATAGATAAAAGTATGGCAATGATGGACGGTTATAAGATGAAATATTTTTTATTAAGCCTTTTGTTTCTTGTGTTTATACTTCTTAGCGCAATACTGTTATTTATCCCATTATTGTGGCTTGTGCCGTATATGCATGTTACCTATGCTAAGTTTTATGATGATATTAAATATAATCCGGCAATGATTGAATAATAGATTTTTTTAATGTAGAACATAATAAAACCTTTGTATTGAATTGTTTTAATTCGTGTATAGTTTTTTTAATTTTATTGATACTTTTGTAGGCCTTAAAAAATAGAAGAGGATGAACTTAGAGCAAGAATTAGATATAATAATCAAGAACGCAATTAGAGAAGATGTAGGAGACGGGGATCATTCATCGCTTTCGAGCGTTCCTGAAGATGCTGTTGGAAGAGCTAAACTTTTAGTAAAGGAAGACGGTGTTTTGGCGGGAGTTGAAGCTGCAAAAAAAGTTTTTGATTATGTTGATTCTAATTTGAACGTTGAAACATTTATTGAAGATGGTGCGACCGTAAAAGTTGGCGATGTTGTATTTCATGTAAATGGCTCTTCTTTGTCTATTCTTAAAGCTGAAAGATTAGTATTAAATATAATGCAGCGCATGAGTGCTGTTGCAACTAAAACAGCATATTACGTAGATATTGTTGAAGGATTAGGTACTAAAATACTCGATACCAGAAAGACCACACCCGGAATTAGGGCTCTTGAGAAATGGGCTGTAAAAATAGGGGGAGGCGAAAATCACCGTTTCGGACTTTATGATATGGTTATGTTGAAAGATAATCATATCGATTTTGCAGGCGGAATACCTCAGGCAATTCAGAAGACAAAAGCTTATCTGAAAGAAAACAATTTAGATTTAAAAATAGAGGTTGAAGCGCGTGATTTGGGAGAAGTTAAAGAAATAATGAGTGTTGGGGGAGTACATAGAATTATGCTAGATAATTTTACTTATGATGATACACGAACAGCAGTAAAGCTTATAGGTGATAAATACGAAACAGAATCTTCAGGAGGAATTACAGAAGAAACTTTGAGAAATTACGCTGAGTGTGGAGTAGATTATATCTCAGTTGGAGCTCTTACGCATTCTGTATCATCAATGGATCTCAGTTTAAAAGCATTTTGATACCATCCTACTGTAGGTAGGTTTATTTACTATTTAGTAGGTGTTAATACAAATACTTTTGCTATTTTAGTCTGACACCAAATAAATTCAAATTGTATTAATAATACATTTCTATGTCGTTTATAGATTATCTCACCAATTTAAGACCTATCCGTAAAGGATTAGTTTACCTTAAAAGATTGAAAATACCAGGATTTGAGGGCCTGTCTATCTATGATTTTATAGAACTGTATGTTATGGGTATAATTAAAGGAGCTCTTTCATCGAGAGCCGGCTCTATTGCCTTTAGTTTCTTCATGGCAGTTTTCCCTTTTACTCTGTTTTTGCTTACTCTTATACCTTATATTCCAATTGAAGGGTTTCAGGATTACCTGTTTACAACTTTAAAAGATGTTTTGCCTGCCGATACCTTTACAACTGTAGAGTTTACGATAAACGATATTATTAATATAAAGCATGGTAATCTGTTGTCTGTCGGTTTTATAATGGCAGCAATATTTGCAACTAACGGTATCAATGCTGTTATTTCCGGTCTTACATATTCCTATCACGATTTAGAGTTACGATCCATTGTTAGTCAGTATATAGTATCTTTCTCTTTGACTTTTATGTTGACTGTATTGTTTATCCTTTCTGTCGGAATTATTATCGTAACAGAACTTATTCTAAATAACTTTACTGAAATAGAACTTATTAAGAATTATATTCCTATACTTATTGAGATAGGCAGGTATTTAATTTTAGCGGTATTGTTGTTCTTTTCTGTATCTCTGATATTTTACTATGGACCAAAATCAAATCAGCATTGGAAATTTATTTCTCCGGGAGCTTTTTTAACTACCATACTTATTGTTGTAATATCTTATTTATTTGGACTTTATGTTACAAATTTTGGACAATACAACAAGCTTTATGGGTCCATTGGTACACTACTGGTAATTATGTTGTGGATTTATCTAAATTCAATTGTATTATTGATTGGTTTTGACCTTAACGCGAGTATCTGGAATTTGAAGCAACAGGCTAAGTTAAGAGCGCTGAGACGAAAGAAATAATACCATCATATCTTGTATTGAATGGTGTATTCTGTATTATTGTTTTTTTGTCCGCGCAGAACGTGGAAGTCTTTAGTCTCTGAAACAAGTTCAGAGTAAACTTTTATCTTTAGTCTTTCCTGCCTGACTGAGTCATGCAGGCGGGTATCTTTGGTCTTTAATCTTTTTTCTTAAACTATGCTCATATCAGAAATTATAAATCCCGAAATCAGAAGTAAAATTGCCTGGTATCCCAGTTCAGGGTTGGATTTTCGTGATTTGTTAGTTCTTGGGCAAAAAGAGTTTGTGTTTGATAAAGATGTCTTTGCGAATGAATTGTTTGAGTTTGAATTTCTCCCCGATTTATTTATTCATACTGATAAAGCTTACAATTCGGATAATTGGCCTTTACCTGAGTCAGGTGTTATTTTCAAGGATGATGAATCTGAATATACTATTCTGAATAGTGAAGATGTATATTCTGATGCAGAAGAAGTTTTAGGAAAGTTTTTGTCAATAAAATTAAAGCATAAGTTATTGAAATCAGAAATCAGACAGGAGGTTTTATTTCTGTTTTCCGATAATATGGATTTTTTCAAAAAATTTGTTCTCAAACGAAATATTGGAATAGATTTTTTAATTAATATTCGTGATGGTGCATCAGAAAACGGTGGGGCAGATTATTCGTTGAAGATGCTGGAATTTTTTCTGGGAAAAATGAATACCGGATATCTTATTAGTGATAATTTTGGCAGGTCACCATACGACATGTCTGAGTTAGATGACAGTCAATTGCTGTTAGAAGCTTATTATTCAAAAGAGAATAAACCGGTAGTCTTACAAGGACTAAAAGAGTGGAGCTGGAGCGAATTTGGAACTTTCCGTGGAGATGCTTTTTTGATTAAGATACATCATTTAGGTAATGGTAGTATCCGGTTTTGAGATTGAGTGATGGAGTGATGATTTGCGGTAGGGATAGGAGTGGCATCCTTTTTCTGTTAGGTCACTGAGCGGAGCAGAAGTGAACTGACAGAAAAAGATACAACGGATAGCCCGCCCGACCGCCCAAATAATTATTTATAAATACAAAAAAATCCCTGCTATTATTTTTTGTAAATTCGATGCCAAACAAATATATATAAGCATTGAAATTCTTTTTTACATACATAGTATTTTTTCTAGCATTAAATCTACAGTCTCAAAGCAAGTATGCTGTTGAGTTAGTTGATAAATCGAGTGACAGGGTAGAGGATTACATCCAACATCCTGAAGAAATGCTTTCGCAAAGATCAATTGACAGACGTATAGATCAAAACATTCATCTTGATTCTAAAGATGTACCTATCGATCCTTTGTTGATACAAGAATGTATTAATACCGGTGCAGAAGTTTTATCTTCATCAAAATGGCTGAACATTCTTTACGTTAGTGCGGGAGAGGAACAGAGAGCTCAATTAGAAAAGCTTTCGTTTGTAAAGAGTGTAACTGCACTTCAGGAGTCAGTTATGTCGAAAGCTGTAGAAGATCAGGCATATTTACCGGCAAAAAAGAGTAGTTCTATATACGGTCTGAGTGATGATTTTATTAAGCAAATAAGGGTAGATTACCTGCACGATAAAGGATATACAGGAAAAAATATACAAATAGCTGTTTTTGACACAGGTTTTCCGGGAGTGGATATTTTGGAAGAGTTTAAAGAAGTAGGGGTAAAGGGAAGCTATAATTTTGTTGAAGGTGCAACAGATGTGTATAAAAATAATTATCACGGAACTATGGTATTGAGTACTATGGGAGTTAATAAGCCCGGTACATATGTAGGATCTGCTTATGAGGCTGATTACTGGTTGTTTACAACTGAGGATATTAACAGTGAAACGCCATTAGAAGAATTTAACTGGATAGAAGCTGCGGAGTATGCCGATAGTGTAGGAGCAGATGTTATTAATTCGTCGGTAGGATATTATGATTATGAATCACCTTATATCTCTTATGCCTATGAAGATATGGATGGGAAAACTACTCATATTTCAAAGGGAGCGACTATAGCCGCAAGTAGAGGGATTCTGGTTGTTGTAAGTGCCGGTAATGAAGGAAATAAAGACTGGAATTATATTGTTACTCCATCCGATGCTGTGGATGTTTTAGCCGTAGGGGCTGTTGATAAATACGGCATTGCGGCACCCTTTACTTCATACGGACCCAGTTCTGATGGAAGAATAAAACCTGACATTTCTGCCATGGGTGTTTCTGTACCTGTTTTTAATGAATATGGAGAGATAAAAACCTTAAACGGAACATCATTTTCATCGCCAATTACAGCGGGTAGTTTAGCTTGTTTGCGGCAGGCTTTTCCGGGTGCATCGGTAAAAGCCATTATAGAAGTACTTCATTCAACTGCAAGTTTGGACGGTAATACAGATGATCGCCTAGGTTATGGTATAGCTAATTTTGAGCAGGCTTATTTAGAACTGGAAAAGTCACTTAGTCAGGTTGAAGATGAATTAATCGGTTTGAAGATATTACCTAACCCGGTTAAGGAAATTTTAAAAGTAAGGGGGCTTGATGATAAAAAATATATCTATTCTATATGTGATAGTTCGGGTAGGATGGTGTTATCGGGTTCTGATAATTTAAATAATGGAATTGATTTATCAATTCTGAAAAAAGGCTATTATCAATTAATTATTCTAAACGGGAATACAAAGATCAACCTTGGTTTTATTAAATAACTTCATTATGAATAATAGAATAACAGAACTTTTTGGAATAAAATATCCTATTATTCAGGGGGGGATGATTTGGGTTTCCGGATGGAAGTTAGCCTCGGCTGTAAGTAATGCAGGAGGTCTTGGCTTAATAGGTGCAGGGTCGATGTATCCTGATGTATTGAGAGAACACATACAAAAATGCAATAAAGCCACTGACAGACCTTTTGGTGTAAATGTTCCTATGTTGTATCCGAATATTGAAGAAATAATGGATATAATTATTGAAGAAGGTGTAAAAATAGTTTTTACATCTGCAGGAAATCCCAAAACATGGACTTCAAAATTAAAGAGTGAAGGTATTACTGTGGTCCATGTAGTTTCGAACCTAAAGTTTGCTTTAAAAGCCCAGGAAGCAGGTGTTGATGCAATAGTAGCAGAAGGGTTTGAAGCAGGAGGGCACAATGGTAGGGAAGAGACTACTACTTTAGTATTGATACCAACCCTGAGAGATAAAATAGAAATTCCGTTGATTGCAGCGGGAGGAATTTCAACAGGTAAGTCGATGTTGGCAGCAATGGCAATTGGAGCGGATGGTGTTCAAATAGGATCCAGATTTGTAGCGACAAAAGAATCTTCGGCACACGAAAGTTTTAAGAATGAAATTATAAAAGCAGGCGATGGGGAAACTTATCTTACTTTAAAAGAACTGGCCCCGGTGAGGCTGCTAAAGAATAAGTTTTTTAACAGGCTTGTGGAAGCCTACGAATCGGGTGCAGGAAGAAAAGAGTTAGTAGATCTCCTGGGAAGATCAAGAGCCAAAAAAGGGATGTTTGAAGGCGATTTAGATGAAGGAGAACTGGAGATAGGGCAGGTTTCAGCTCTGATAAATGAAATTAGTTCGGCCGAAGAGGTAATAATTGAAATTGTTGAAGGTTATAACCGTGCACTAGACAGAATAAAGAATTTATAGAATTATATCTTCGGTGTTGTCAAAAAAACTTAATACTACTTCGATATTATTCATTTTGGATTTTTATTGGTATGAGGTATTAATTTAGTTGGTGATGCAGCTACTTTTACCAAATTAAGGGTAAGAACCTTTACTATGGCTTTGCGGTATCTGAAATGGGGGTCGTTTATATCTCCTTTCATTGGAATATCGAAATATATCCTGTTATTTCGATCATTGGCTACCTTAATTGCTGTTCTTAAACGGACCTCATTTTTAGCTTCAATATCTTTTCTTTTTTTGCCTACTTCCATGTTGAAGGCTTCAATAATTATTCTGCTTTTCAAAAAGTCGTTTTCAATGTTATTTGTCAAAGTCAGGTTTATTTTACCGCTTTCAATCGGGTAGGCAAAATAGTTAAGAGTGTAAGGAGATAAGTTTTTTGCATTTACATTTTTAACATAAACGTCGTAATCACCATTAGGCATATTGTCGGGATCCGTACTTATTTCAGAATCAATGCTGCCACCTTCAGGTCCTGATGATGAAAATTCTGCGTTTAATTTTCTTCCACTTGCAATACTGTCGGCCTTAATTTTAATATTCGACAGCGTGAAGTTGAAATCTTCCGGATTTAACGAGTAGTCATCAAACTTTAAAGAGGAATTTTCAACCAGGAAGTGTTTAATACTCCAATTGATCTTGTTGTTTTCAGATGTATCAGCAGTATCATTTTTTGCAGCAGTTTTTTCTTCATCACTATTAATCAATAACCTGTCGAGGTTAGTCGACTTTTCATAAATCTGGTAGCTTACAGTAAGATTATCAAAGTATATTGAGTCTATCGGAATAGTCATATCTTTTAAATTTATTGTATCAGTATTTACCTTAAATTTTTCAAGAGATAAAAATTCCAATTGCTTATTATCGGTAAGTTTTAGGGAGTCCATGCCAAGCTCTCCTGTGATTTTTGGTTTTGAAGGAGTATTAGTGTTTCCTTTGATCAAGAGATTAGCAAATAAGTTACCTTCAACGGAGGAAAGATTTATATATGGTGAAGTGTACTGGTAGAATCTGCTAAGCTTAAGCTTTTTTATATCGATATTCAGCTTGTAGTTTCCTGTTTGTTTTAAATAAGAAAGCTTTGTTTTGATGTCACTGCCTTTTTCTATACTTATTTCCAATTCTGTTTCAACAGTATCGTTTAACTCAAAATGAGGCATTATAATGTTGATGTTCTTAATGTTGTGGCTAATATTTTTATCGTAATTATTGAAAAGTATTTCACCTGAAGATATTTTAAAATCTTTCAAAACAAATTTATATGCTTCTTTATTGTTACTTTGGATAGTATCTTTTACTGTTGTAGAGTCAGCGGCTGCAAGTGAACTGAAATTATACTCGTTTTTTTTCGTGAAGAGGCTTATAAAAGGGTTTGAGATATGTAATTTTTCAATGTGAATTTTGCGTGAAAACAGATCCGAAACAGCGATATTTATCTCGAGTTTATCGAAGCTTACAAAAGTGGATGAATCGTCTTCTTCTAACAGGTTTAACCCCGAAATTTCAGCATTCCCGTTAAATATATTGAGATCGATATCATCAATATATACCTTTCTGCCAATTAATTCTTTACCGTTTTTATTGATGTATGTTTCGGCAATATATGGAGCAGAAAATATCGCTATTGCAAGTAATACAATTATAAATACCGTTATTTTAACAGCTGTTTTCATTGTTAACTTTAATATATCGCGATAATAGTTATTAAAGTTATAAATAAATATATCAAAATTGATGCTTTTTTACACTCTTTAGGGTAAAGGGTAATAAAAAAGCATCATAATGAACAACAGTCAAGTTTTTCTGACATATACTTAATCTTCCATCGAGTACTTCAATGCAAAATAAGGATTACCCAAAATTCGCTTATCAATATATTTTGGCAATACTTCAAAATTTATCGAATCGGTTTTAGTCAGGTAGCTTTTTATATTGTTAATTCTTCTTTTATTAAGTTTTGTGTATATATCCTCAATTTTTGATTTAGTAATTAGCAGGCTACACATTTTTTCATTGCTTAAGCTATCTTGTGGAATATTTAATTTATTTGATAAATATTTATTAAAACCTACATTATCCATATCAATATCCTCAATAAGAGCATAATCAGGACTTGTTAATTTCGAAAATAATGTATCGTTATTGTATAGTTTTTTCAGATAAAAATGTGACTTAGCTCTTGTTACAGTAAGTTTTTCTTTTTCATCTTCTGTGTCTACATATAACTGAATATCTGCTTTTAAAGGAGTCTTTTCTTTTAACAGTTTAGCTATTATGTCGAGTTGGGTAGTTTGCGAAGGCCCCAGCTCATACTGCAATTCATCATATTTAATTGTTTTTATTTCATCTTCATCAACACCTAAGCCCTTTGCTAAAATGTTAAAAGGTGAAACAGCTACTTTTACCATTAAATTTGTGAATATTTTAATCAGTGTTTTTCCGTATTTAAAATCCGGATCATCAAGGTCACCTTCCATCGGGATATCGAAATTGATACGGTTGTTTTTATCGCGGATAATGACAAGAGCTGTTTTAAGTGGCACATTGTATTGCGGTTCTAAATCTTTTCTCTTGTCATCCAGTTTGGTAGCATAAGCATCAATTGTCATAATGCTGTTTATGTGATTATCTTTTACACTGTTTTTAATAGAAAAATCGTATTTGCCTTCCATAATCGGGTAGCCGAAATAGTATAAGCCATAAGGAGAGAAATCGTTTGCGGCTATATTCTTTAGGAAAAGATTAAACTGACCGTCGTTTATGTTTCCCGGATCTGTTGTTATATCGGCATTAAACTGTCCGCCACCGGGAGTACTTGACAGCATGGTGAATTTTACTCTATTGCCAAACTTAATATTCTCGCCTTTAATTTGAATTTCCGATAAAGTATAGTTGAATTCTTTAGGTTTGATTGAATAATCACTGAAATTTATTTTGGAATTATCGAAATTAAGATTGTTTACATGCCATTTTATTGAAGAGCCTTCTTCTGTTACGGTCGAATCTTCCATAGCATGAACTGTCTCTTGTGCTTGCTCATAGAATAACCTGTCAATATTCGTTATTTTATCATACTGATGGAATGTAATATCTGCCTGATCGATATATAATGAATCTATATTAATATCCATCGTTTTCAGGTTCAGCTTTTCTGCCTTTAGCTTTGCTTTAGCAATTGACAGGAAATCCAGGTTTTCATTATCAGTCATCTTTAGCGATTCGAGGCTGATTTCACCCTTGATTACCGGTTCTGTAGGGTTACTTGTATTTCCGGAAACATTAACTATAGCTGATAATTTTCCCTGTAAGTCGGAAAGTTTTATATGAGATTCCAGATATGGCAGAAATTCATTGAGGTTAAGGTTTCTCATATCGACATTCCAGTCAAAATCTCCCGTTTCACTAAGGTAGTTAATGCTGGTTTTAAAATTTCCTCCGTTTGCAAGGCTAAATTCCAAATCGGCATTGGTGTTTTTTTCTCCCCATGCTATACGGGGTAACTTTATGTCGAATTTGTTTATGTTGTGACTTATGCTGTCATCTAAATTAGTGTAAAGAACATCGCCCGAATTAATACTGATGTTATTTATAGAATATTTTATAAACGGATTCTCGTTTGAACTTGTAGAATCTATTGCCTGAGTTGAATCTGTTGCAGTTAGCGATTCGAAATTAAAGATATTATTTTGTGAAATTATATTAACTGTTGGGTTATCAATATCAAACTCTTCAATGTACAGTTCTCTTGTTAATATTTTATAAAGTGCAATGTTTATATGCAGTGTGTCAAACTTTGCAAATACGGTACTATCGTCTTCCTCGTACATCCTGAAATTTTCAATGTCCGATTTACCATTTATTATGTTGAAGTAGAATTTGTCTATTGAGATTTTTCTACCTGTAAGTTCTTTTCCATTTTTGTTTATGTAATATTTGGCATAAAATGGAGCTCCTATGGAAAAAAATGCAAATAATCCGATTAAAATCAGACCGCTGATAAATAGTATCTTTTTGTAATTCATCGTGTTGTGTTATTGTAGAGGAAAGGGTAAAAGTATAAGAATTACTGATTCTAAATAGTATTTTTCAAAAAAAAACGTTGATAGTTATCAACGTTTTTTTTTTGAGGTGATTGTTTTTAAATACTGTTAAATACAATTAAGTTGGCTTCTTCGTACTGTGGTCCCAGATTTTTGAGTAAATCACATATGATGAGATCATCTCCGTCAACAGCCAAAGCCGCATATCCGGTTTTGTTTCTTTTGCCTAATCTAAGGTCTATAATGTTGATGTTTTTCGATGCCAGGGCAGATAATAGTATCAATAAAACACCCGGGGCATTTTTGTGTTTAGTAACTATTATTTTTTTTGTCAGTGCCAGTTTTATTTCAACACCGTCAATTTCCAGAAGGTATTTACCTTCTTTGCGGTAGTAATTTGGCATTTCCAGATTTTCGCCATAAGTCAGTTTCTGAAAGATATCTGTATCAGTACCATTAATAAACTCTATAGCTTCTTTTACATTACCATTTTCGCCACTTATGTTCAGGAAAGCAACCGCTGTGCCGTCATTATTTGATTTTAGGCGTGCTGTTTCAATATTTATACCTTCCGAAGCAAGAGTGTTGAATAATGAAGAAATAACTCCCGGTTTATCGATGTGTTTAGAAAATAAACCTTTTACTTTTTGTTCATCCGGTTTGGGTGTTTCGTTAGTAATAGTAATAGATTTTCCGCCTTTTCTGATTCTAATGGCATTGAAATCGCCCATGCCGATAGAATTTTCGTAAATATCTAAGAACTGTTTAAAGTTGCCTCCAAATGAAAATTCAGGAATGACTTTTCTGTTTTTACCTGTCATTCTTTGGTTTAGAAGTTCAATCCCTTTATTTAGTATTGTATACTTTACCTTTAGTTCATGATCATCGAAAATTGTTCTTTTTTCCGGAATTAACTTCGAGAAACTTACATATTGTAGATAGCCCGCTTCGTGAACATATTTTAAACTGTCTTTATATCCCCAGCCGTAGTGTTTCACGTGGTGTGTGTCGGTACCTATACATATTGGAATATTCAGTGCTTTGGCTCTTTTAAGTATATTTAGCGAAGGGTAAACACCCACACCTTTCGCTTTACCGGCCATGTTGACATCCAGAGCCAAATTTTTGTCTGCTATAATTTCGAGCAGGGTTCTGAATTTATTTGCCAGAGGATGGGTACTGCTTTCAAAATTTAGCAGAACTTCCGGTACTTCAACATTGAGTTTTGGAAGATCGAGATGTCCAACTATCTGAATCATCTCACCTGAACACTCAATCATCTCCATTACTTCGTTGAGGTATCCGTTCCAATAATTTTCGATACCGCCACGGAGTTCTATTAACTTCTGTGCTTCTTCTTTTGAGCCGTCGTATGGCAGGCCTTCGGGAGCAAAATGCACCGATCCTATTACAAAGTCGGCATCAGTAGCCTGAAAGAGTTTAGATCTGTTCCATTGCAGTCCAAGGTCAGATCCCATCCATTCCAATTCTACTCCGTATTTAATATTTATTTTATCGCCAAATTTTTCTCTTAAAGAGGTGATTTTTTTAGGATAGTCCAGGTATGACTGATTACCTCTTATAAACTTAATATTTGTGTCAATTTCTGCATTATATCTGTATTTAGTCAGTCGGGGTGAATGAATTATGAAGGTAATACTCGGATGCTCCGCTTCAATGGCTTTTTCTACCATAATTTCCAAATCATCAACTCCGTGTTTTAC
>JBDLJM010000072.1 GCA_039714315.1 Bacteroidota bacterium
ATTTTTCGAACTTTCTGGATACTAATTTCTTGTCGAACTTGGGTTAATAACATATTTAGTATGTTAATTAGGAATTATTATCCGAATAATATTTACTAATTTTGCACATTACATTTTCAAAGAACACAGTACAGCTATGGCAAAGAAAACTAGAAAGAAATTTGAATATACTTTTGGATTTGAAACATTTGGAAGAGTGGTATTTCGTATAGCTTCACAGTATTTTAGAGTGAAGCCAATTATGCCGGATGATGTGAATAATCTTAAAGAGCCATATCTGGTGTTATCTAACCATGTTGGGTCATACGATCCTTTTATTATCGGGACTTTTATAAAAGATCCATTACACTGGGTGGCATCCGATGCAGTGTTGCGTGAACCGGTAATAGGATGGTTTTTGCGAAATCTGGGAGTAATACCTAAGAAAAAGAATGTAAGGGATACAGCATTAATTCGCGATGTGATTACTGCGGTAAGGGATGGCGGTTCAGTAGCTTTGTTTCCTGAAGGTGTTAGGAGTTGGAATGGTAATTCTCTTTCTTTTGATCCGTCTATAGCTAAACTGGTAAGGTTGTTGAAAATTCCTGTTGTTACGGCAAACCTTAAAGGTATGAGTCTTTCTAATCCACGCTGGGTTTTTAAACCCCGAAAAACTGAACGTACTGAACTCGAGTTTCAGATTGGCTTAACTCCTGAGCAAATAAAATCAATGAACGATGAAGAAGTTTACGATGCTTTAAATAAACTTCTGGGGCATAATGAAATTGAGTGGCAACGTGAAAATAAAATTGAAATACAATCCAATACAAGAGCTGAGCATGTTGGTTATTCATTATATGTTTGTCCGGAATGTAAATCAATAAGTACAATAACAGCAGCAGGAAACGAATTTAAATGTGAAGACTGCGGATACGACATTGAGGTGGATAAATACGGATTTTACCATCGTCCGGATGCAAGTCAAAATCTTCACTTCGACAATATAGCCGATTGGTATAACTGGGAAGAAAAATATTTATCGAAGCTTGTAAGTGAAAAGTTTGTGCAGAAAAGCGAAGAGCCGATTTTCACTGATGTAAATATGGACATATATAAGGCTGTATCAGAAAAAGAACTGAAACAAACAGGAACAGGTGATGTAAGTTTTTATATCGATAGAATTGAAGTAGATTATAAAAACGGTGAAAAATTTATATTTGAATTAAGTAAACTAAAGGGAATTAGTCCGCAGTTTAAGGAAAATATCGAAATCTTCTACGATGAGGATGTTTACCGTTTCACGAGCCAGAAGCACGGAGTGTCAGGTATAAAATATGAAGTAGTGGCAAATACACTTTGGAAACATACAGGCGAAGACTTTAAGTTGGTGCCTTATGTGAAAGTTCATAGTTAAAAGTAGGCCCTGAATTTATTTTAGGGATGTACAAAGTCTAAAGTTTTTTCCTAAATAATATTGACCGTTTTTTGAATTAAAACTTCAAGCAAGCTCAAGTAAACTAAATTAGCCGTGGGCGGAGTGGCAGCTTTTGTTGAAGAAAAACATTGAACAAAAATCTGTAAGAGCGACTTTCAGAAGCTCCTTACGGGTTTATTGTGAAAGTTTTTGTGAAAGAAAACTATAACGGAGCACGCGAAACAGCTACTAATAAATCTAAAGGCATAATTAGTGCAAATTGGTGAAATACACCGGCAAAAAAAACACTTCCATATAATAGTCAATAATTGTACATTTGCAAACTTTTAAAGCTTATAGGCTATAAGCAATGTGTTTTAGGCCTTAAAGATTGTGAAATATAATTGCTAATGGCAGTAGTTTAAGGGTGAATACTTACATCATGCAGCCTATAGCTTACAGTATAAAAAATTATGGAGATCCCAACTAAATATGATCCGAGCAAAACGGAGGACAAATGGTACAAGTATTGGATGGATAACGGATATTTTCATTCGGAACCGGATGAGAGAGAAGCGTACACAATTGTTATTCCTCCGCCAAACGTAACAGGAGTCTTGCACATGGGACACATGTTGAATAATACTATTCAGGATGTTTTGATTCGTCGTGCACGTATGAAAGGATACAACGCCTGTTGGGTGCCTGGAACCGATCACGCTTCAATTGCTACTGAGGCAAAAGTTGTTGGTCGTTTGAAGGAAAAAGGTATTTCTAAATTTGATATAGGTCGTGAGGAGTTTTTGAAACACGCCTGGGATTGGACTGAGGAGCACGGTGGAATTATCCTTGAACAATTGAAGAAGTTAGGTGCTTCGTGCGATTGGGACAGAACAAAGTTTACATTGGACGATGATATGTCGGAGTCGGTAACAAATGTGTTTGTTGACCTTTATAAAAAAGGTTTGATTTACCGGGGTTACCGCATGGTAAACTGGGATCCTGAAGCTAAAACAACCGTGTCGGATGAGGAAGTAATTTATATCGAGAAAAACGGAAAGCTTTTCTATTTGAAATATCAGATAGAAGGTTCAGAGGACTTCGTGACAATTGCAACTACTCGTCCTGAAACAATTTTGGGAGATTCTGCTGTATGTTTTAATCCGAATGATGAGAGATTTACGCACCTAAAAGGTAAGCGTGTAATTGTTCCTATTGCAAACCGTAGTATTCCTTTGGTTGAAGATGAGTACGTGGATATGGAATTTGGTACAGGATGTTTGAAAATTACTCCTGCTCACGATCCTAACGATAAAGTTATTGGGGAGCGTCATGATTTGGAGGTGATTGATATTTTCAACGATGATGCTACATTAAATTCCCACGGATTACACTACGAAGGGAAGGACAGGTTTGTTTGTAGAAAAGAGATTGTAAAAGAGTTGGAAGAAATCGGAAGTCTGGTAAAGGTTGAAGATTACAATAATAAAGTTGGAACATCGGAACGTACCGGAGCTATAATAGAGCCAAAAGTTTCTATTCAGTGGTTCCTTAAAATGGAAGAATTAGCAAAACCTGCTTTGGATGCCGTGATGAACGACGATGTAAAACTTGTTCCCGAGAAATTCAAAAACACTTACCGTCACTGGATGGAAAATGTTCGTGACTGGAATATATCGCGTCAGCTTTGGTGGGGACACCGCATACCTGCGTTCTTTTATGCTGATGGAGTAATGGATTTTGTAGTTGCGGAAAGCGCTGAAAAAGCATTGCCTTTGGCTATTGAGAAAACAGGAAATAAAGATTTGACTGTTGCCGACCTTAAGCAGGATGAAGATGCTTTAGATACATGGTTTTCTTCATGGTTGTGGCCAATATCTGTTTTCGACGGAATAAGCAATCCTGAAAACGAGGAGATTAAATATTACTATCCTACACGCGATTTGGTAACAGGTCCGGATATTCTGTTCTTCTGGGTAGCACGTATGATTATTGCGGGTTATGAGTGGAAAGATGAGAAGCCTTTTGAGAATGTATATCTAACAGGTATTGTTCGTGATAAGCAAGGGCGTAAAATGAGCAAATCGCTGGGTAACTCACCCGACCCTATAGAGTTGATGGAAGAGTGGGGGGCAGATTCGGTTCGTGCGGGACTATTGTTGACAGCACCGGCCGGGAACGACCTGCCTTTTGATACTGATTTATGTGTTCAGGGACGTAATTTCTCAAACAAAATATGGAATGCATTCCGTTTGGTTAAAGGATGGGAAGTATCGGAAGAAATAGAGCAGCCTGCATCGGCAAAACAAGCTATTGAGTGGTTTGATGCCAAGTCTGAAAAATTATTAGCTGACTTGGAAAGTTCTTTTGATAAATACAGACTTTCTGAGGCATTGATGAGTACTTATAAGTTTATATACGACGATTTCTCTTCGTGGTATTTAGAGATGGTTAAACCTGCTTATCAGCAACCAATTGACAAGGCTACTTACGATAAAACAATTGAGAATTTCGAGAGAGTTATCAAAATTCTTCATCCGTTTATGCCATTCTTAACAGAAGAAATATGGCAAACAATGAGTGAGCGTACAAAAGAAGAAGCATTGATGATTTCTGACTGGCCTGTTGTTAGCAATACAAATCAGGCGTTGATTTCAGACTTTGAACAAGCAGCGGGAGTTATTTCGGGTATTCGTACTATCAGAAAAGAGAAGAATATTGCCAATAAAGAAACTTTAGAACTTTCGGTTATGGATAGCATGAAAGTAAATAAGGATTTCGATTCGGTAATTACTAAAATAGCGAATCTTACATCTTTAGAGTATGTTTCTGAGAAAGTTGAAGGTGCTTTGGCTTTCCGTGTTAAGTCTAATGAGTATTTTGTTCCGATGGGAGATGCTATTGATGTTGAGGCTGAGATAGCAAAACTTGAAAAAGAGTTAGACTATCAAAAAGGTTTCATTAAATCGGTTGACAAAAAATTATCGAACGAGAGATTTGTGAACAATGCACCTGAAGCAGTTGTAGCTATTGAAAAGAAAAAGAAAGCTGATGCTGAGGCGAAGGTTAAGACTATTGAAGATAGTTTGGCTTCGTTGAGGTAAATAATTGGAATTAAATACATAGTCTAGCCCTTACATTATTTATATGAAGATAAGCAAGGACGAGACTTTTTATCAGACCTCAGAGAATTAGTTTCTTTGAGGTCTTTTTTTTTATTAAGAAGTGCAGATTTTTAGGACATTGGCATGTGCCGGGGAGTAATTTTGTAGAAAATAATGATTATCTCATAATAAATGAGTGAAAATAACGTTTTAGGCTGGTTTAAATTTTGAGGAGTAAAAAAAAACCAATATACTTGTGGTGTAAATCAATTTATCTGCGTTGATAAATCGCAGAAAAGCCTTTTACTACTAACCCACGAATAAAAACCCTGGTCCCTTCTGGGGTTTTTTTATTTGTGAGAAATCAGGTTTAAAGTTCAAAGTATAAAGTCCAAAGTCCAAAGTCCAAAGTCCAAAGTATAAAGTCCAAAGTATAAAGTCCAAAGTATAAAGTCCAAAGTTTAAAGCCTCCCCGGAAAATTACCTTGATTCTTAAATTATATATTTTATTTTTTGTGCTATAGATATTTTAGATTGTTTCTTAAGGTATCTTAGTATTATTTCAATTAATTTTGAGAAACGTATAAAAATAAGATCATGAAAATTGTGTCGATAAAGAGTGTATTAGTTTTAATGATGATTTTTTTTACTGTTTCCTGTGGTGATAATGAGTCAAAAGGTACTCAGGAAGCAAAGGAAAGTAAAAAAGAGTTGTTCTATAATCACGAAAACACAGTACTTCAATGGACTGCATTTAAAACAACAGATAAAATTGCAGTGAAGGGAACTTTCAATACTGTTATTGTTGAAAATAAAGGTAAAGGAGAGTCTGTAGAAGAAATAATTAATACTACAAGTTTCAAAATTCCAACATCTACAGTTTTTACCGATAATGAAGGGAGAGATGTATTGCTGAGGGAATATTTCTTTGGAGCAATGATGAATACCGATACTATTTATGGAAGTTTTATAAATGTTAAAGACGGAAAGGGGAAGGTGCTGATAAAGATGAATGAAGTTGAAGCCAAAAGTGATATTAAATATGAGTTTGTTAATGACAGTTTAAAAGTCAGTACTATATTATTGCTTGAGACCTGGAAAGGATCTGATGCTTTGAAATCTCTTAACAAAGTGTGTTATGATAAGCATACAGGTTCTGACGGAGTTAGTAAAACATGGTCTGATGTTGAAATTGATATTATAACATTACTAAAATAATTAGAAAGATTGAGAATTCACGTTTTACAGCATGCCGAATGGGAAACCATCGGAAAGATTGATCAATGGATAAAGTCCAGAGGATACAGCTATTCGGTAAGTCACCTTTATAAAGGAGATGATCTCCCAACCGAAGAGGTAGATATCCTTATTGTTATGGGTGGCCCAATGGGAATTAATGACGATGAAAAATATCCGTGGCTAAAAGCTGAACGGGAATATCTGAAAAAGATAGTAAAATCAGATACAAAGATTTTGGGAATATGTCTTGGTTCACAATTTATCGCTGATGCACTTGGAGCTAAAGTGTATCCGGGAAGAGAAAAAGAAATTGGTTTTTTCGAAATAAATAAGGAAGTAGAACATTCTTTAACAAGTGAGCTGCCTCAATCATTTGATGTATTTCACTGGCATGGCGATACATTCGATATTCCGGATGGAGCCGTTAATTTGTTTAGTTCGGAATTGACACAAAATCAGGGATTTATTTACGATGACAGAGTGCTGGCGTTACAATTTCATACTGAAGTAGGGCATAAGGAAATAGAGGAGTTTGTAGATAGTGGAAGAAATGAAATTATACCTTCAAAATACATTCAAAGAGAATCTGAAATTATGAGTACAGACTTTAATTTTAATAAAGCTAATTCATATTTGTTCAGTATTTTAGATAAACTATTCTAAGTTTCAGTTTTTCATAATCTTTTCACCCAAAAAACTTTATTTTTGTAAAATGGAATTTGCTTCAAAGCTTTTAGAAAACGCAGTTTACGAAATATCCCAACTTCCCGGAATAGGAAAAAAGACAGCTTTGAGGCTGGCTCTCCACCTTTTGCGTCAACCTCCCGAACAGACAAATAACCTTTCAACGTCACTACTTAAATTGAGGGGAGAGATAAAATACTGTAAAAACTGTCATAATATTTCTGATTCTGACAGTTGTGAAATATGTTCCAGTTCCAGAAGAGATCATTCAATTGTATGCGTGGTTGAGGATATCAGGGATGTTATGGCTATTGAAAATACTTCTCAGTATAATGGTATTTACCACGTGTTAGGGGGAAAAATATCGCCGATGGATGGTATTGGTCCTCAAAATTTAAATATTGATTCCTTAATTGAAAAGGTTAGAAAGGGGGAGGTTAACGAAGTAATCTTTGCTCTAAGCAGTACTATGGAAGGCGATACCACTAATTTTTTTATATATCGTCAAATTCAGGATTATGAGGTGTCAACTTCTACAATTGCAAGGGGAATTTCGATAGGAGATGAATTGGAGTATGCCGATGAAGTTACCTTAGGGAGGTCTATAATAAATAGGGTGCCCTATGCAAAGACATTAAAAAACAAATAGACTTAGTGTTGTATGTACACTTTGTTTAGTATATTTGTTGTAGTTATTTTATTAGTTAACACATGTAGCATAGTTATTTTAGTTTTTCCATTAACGAGAGATTTATTTACTGGCTATAGTTAGGACCAACAACCTAAAAAAATATTAGATATGAAAACTCCAAAAAATCCGGGTGATATAGTATTAGTAAAGGAAGATCCATGGTTAGAACCTTATAAATATGATCTTCAAAACCGGATGAAATGGTTCGATCAGCATATTGATTTTCTGGAAAGTAATTTTGGGGGATTGGAGAAATTTGCAAGAGGGCATGAATACTATGGTTTTAATTACGATGCAAAATTAAAAGGCTGGTGGTATAGAGAGTGGGCTCCAAATGCACACAGATTGAGTCTGGTTGGCGATTTTAACAGTTGGAATACAGAAGCCAATATAATGAACCGTCAGGACTATGGTGTATGGGAGATATTCTTGTCTGATGATGAATATTCAGATAAGATTAAGAACTATTCATTGGTAAAAGTCCATATTCAGGCCGATAATGGTAATCACAACAGAATTCCTGCTTATATAAAAAGGGTGGTTCAAGACCCTAATGATCACAGTTTCTGTGGTCAGATAATGTTTGACTCCGAATACAAGTGGACTGATCAAAAAATTAAATTTTCGAATAAGGTAGCTCCAATAATTTATGAATGTCATGTAGGAATGGCAACTGAGGAAGGGAAAGTAGGTACTTATTCAGAATTCAGAGAAAATATATTGCCACTAATAAAAAAGTCAGGTTATAATACCATTCAGATGATGGCCATTCAGGAACATCCTTATTATGGTTCGTTTGGATATCATGTTTCTAACTTTTTTGCTCCAACGTCACGTTTTGGTACTCCTGATGAGCTTCGGGAGTTGATCAATGAGGCACATAATATGGGTATTCAGGTAATAATGGATGTAGTTCATTCGCATTCTGTGAAGAATTTTGGAGAAGGTTTGCACGAATTTGATGGCAGTAATGATGCCTATTTTGTTTCCGGTCCGGAAGGCTGGCACCCTGATTGGGATTCCAGACTTTTTGAGTATGGAAATGTAGAGGTGGAGAGGTTTCTTTTATCCAATCTTACATATTGGTTGGAAGAGTTCCATTTTGACGGGTTTAGGTTTGACGGTGTTACGTCGATGCTGTATCACCACCACGGAAACACTTCTTTTGGCGATTATGATAAATATTTTGGCGATGCTGTAAACAATTCTGCTGTACAATATCTTCAATTGGCAAATGAGCTAGTACATTCTAAAAATGAAAATGCATTAACTATAGCCGAAGATATGAGTGGTAATCCGGGTGCTTGCAGGAAGCTCTCTGATGGAGGGCTTGGCTTTGATTATCGTTTGGCAATGGGAGTTCCCGACTATTGGATTAAATTGTTGAAACACAAAAAAGATGAGGATTGGAGTGTAGGTGATATTTGGTGGGAATTAACTAACAGACGATATAAAGAAAAAACTATTGCTTATGCCGAAAGTCACGATCAGGCATTGGTAGGAGATAAGACTTTAGCATTTTGGTTGATGGATAAAGCAATGTATAGTGAGATGAGTGTTTTTTCGCAGAGTATGGTTGTTGACAGAGGGATTGCTCTTCACAAGATGATCCGGTTCATAACTATGACTCTGGGAGGAGAAGCTTATTTGAACTTTATGGGGAATGAATTCGGACATCCTGAATGGGTTGATTTTCCGAGAGAGGGAAATAACTGGAGTTATCATTATGCCAGACGCCAATGGAGTTTGGCCGAAACCGACCATCTAAAATACAAGTACCTTGGGGTATTCGATAAAGATATGGTGAATTTGGTGGGCCAATACAATATATTGAATGCTGATAATTTAGAAAAACTTCACGAAGATGAAGTTAACAATGTGCTGATTTATAAAAAGGGAGATTTAATCTTTATATTTAATTTTCATCCGGATAATTCTATCGAAGATTATAAATTTTATGTACCTGATGCAGGTAAATATCAAGCTGTATTTTCATCTGATGACGAGGAATATGGTGGTTATTTAAGAGTTGATAAAAATTATGTTTATCAAACTCAAAGAGTAGATGAGGTCGATAAACTTAGAATGTTCATACCAAACAGGACAGCTTTTGTTTTAAAGAAGCAGTAGAATCATAAGTTGTTTCTTTTTATTAAATTAGCACTGGAGTAGTGACTATGAAATTAGGGATAGGATGCGAAAATAGTTTCGACCGGTTTTGGTCTTAATTGATTATAAAAGAATCTTAGTAAAAATATTGTAGTATGGCACAAGTTGAACTAATTATGCCTAAAATGGGAGAAAGTGTTGCTGAGGCAACCTTGATCAAATGGCACAAAGAAGTTGGAGATAAGATTGAAGCTGAGGAAGCTGTTGTTGAAATAGCGACGGATAAGGTAGATTCTGAAATTCCTTCGGAAGTTGATGGTGTTTTAGTTAAGAAACTATTTGAAGTTGATGATGTAGTCCAGGTAGGCCAGGCAGTTGCAATTATAGAAACTGAAGGAGAAGTAGAAAGTGAAGATTTGTCATTGGAAAGTGATTTTGCGGAAGTTTCATCAATAACAGATTCATTAATTACTAAAGCGCAGGATGCAATTTCTACGGAACAAACTACAGTTTCGGATAGTGACAGATTTTATTCTCCATTAGTTAAGAATATGGCAAAAGTGGAAGGGATTTCCCTTTCCGAGTTAGAAAGTATTACGGGTACTGGTATGGACGGAAGAGTAACGAAAGCAGATATGTTGAATTATATCGAAAACCGTTCTAAACCCGGGTTTAAGAGTGAGCCGGTTGCAAAGACAGAAGCTCCAAAAGTTAAACAGGATATTGAAGCTCCTCCTGTTACCATGTCGGGTAATGAAGAAGTTATAGAGATGGATCGTATGCGTAAGCTAATTGCCGGTCATATGGTGATGTCGAAACAAGTATCGCCACATGTAACCTCTTTTGTAGAGGCCGATGTTACGAGAATCGTGAAGTGGAGAAATAAGGTAAAAGATCAGTTCTTCAAGAGAGAAGGAACAAAAATTACTTTTACACCTATTTTTATTGAAGCGGTGGTAAAAGCGATTAAAGATTTTCCTATGATAAATATTTCTGTTGATGGTGATAAAATCATTAAACGCAGAAGTATTAATATCGGAATGGCAACGGCTTTGCCAAGTGGTAATCTTATAGTTCCTGTAATTAAGAATGCAGATTCGAAAAGTTTATTAGGTCTTACTAAAGAAGTAAATAGTTTGGCGGCTAAGGCAAGGAGCAATGAATTAAGTCCGGATGATATATCGGGAGGGACATATACAATTACTAATGTCGGTACTTTTGGAAATGTAATGGGTACACCTATAATAAATCAGCCTCAGGTAGCAATACTTGCACTTGGAGCTATTCAAAAAGTACCTGCAGTTGTCGAAACTCCTGAAGGTGATGTAATAGCCATTCGTCATAAGATGTTTTTATCACATGCTTACGATCACAGGGTAGTTGACGGTGCATTGGGAGGAATGTTTGTTAAAAAAGTGGCTGATTATTTGGAAGCTTTTGATCCTGAGAGGGAGATTTAATATTATATAATAAATATAAATTTATGCCACGAATCTCTGAATTCGTGGCATTTTTTTCAATAATATTGCAGTAAATATAAACCAAATCATAATGGAGTTAAAATTAACCAAGCCTGTTTGTTTTTTTGATTTAGAAACAACAGGAGTAAATGTAGCTGAAGATAGAATTGTTGAAATTTCTATTTTAAAAGTTTTACCAAATGGCAACAAGGAAAGTAGAACATGGTTGGTTAATCCTGAGATGCCAATTCCAAAAGAAACGACAGATATCCACGGGATAGATGATGCTAAAGTTGCAAATGAGCCGACATTTAAGGAATTGTCAGGAGTTATATATGATATGGTTAAAGGGTGCGATTTGGCCGGGTACAACTCAAATAAATTCGATGTTCCTTTATTGGCCGAAGAGTTCCTCCGTGTTGGGATAAATTTCGACATTGATAATAATGTATTAATTGATGTTCAGAATATCTTTCATAAGATGGAACAAAGAACACTTGTGGCTGCATATCGATTCTATTGTGATAAGGATTTGACAAATGCTCATTCAGCAGCAGCCGATACTAATGCCACTTATGAGATCTTAAAGGCACAACTGGACCGCTATGAAGATGATTTGCAAAATGATATGGATTTCTTGAGTGATTTTTCTTCAAGAGGAAAAAATGTTGATTTCGCCGGTTTTATTGTTTATGATGAAGATGGTTTTGAGACTATAAACTTTGGTAAGCATAAAGGTAGAAAGGTAATTGATATATTTGAGAGCGAACCTGGATACTACGGTTGGGTAATGGGAGCTAAATTTCCTTTGTACACTAAGAAAACACTGGAAAAAATTCAGGAAAAATATAAAAGTGAAAAGGAAGTGGATATGCTTTCTCAACTTAAAAATAAATTTAACAATAAGCTGTAATGTTAAGTATAATTGGTAAGAAATTCTACCTGTTTTGGTCAGTTCTACTATTGGTATTTCCTGCAATAATTAATTTGTTTTGGCTGAGTGCTGTTTATACAACTGAAACTAATTCTGATGCTATCGACAGGTTCGTAGGATATTTTCCTATTTTGTTCCAGTATTCGTCTTTTCTTGCTATTATGAGTTTGTTTCTTTCTGCATTATCATTCATGTTTTCATTAAGACTTGTAAAAGGTAAGGATAGTTATGCTATTCCCGGAATACTGTTGTTTTTGGCTTCGCTTTACCTTATGGCCTTTAATATCTGGAATTTAATGTAGGTAAATCAAGGAATAAATATAAAATTATTAGCAGATGAAAATTATTTGTATCGGTAGAAATTACGTTGATCATATAGAAGAACTTGGAAATGAAAAACCTCAGGATCCTGTTGTTTTTTTAAAACCTGATACGGCTATACTGCCTAAGAAAATGCCATTTTTTATTCCTGAATATTCCGATAATCTGCAATATGAAGTAGAGTTGGTTGTAAGGATTAATCGGGTAGGTAAGTATATTGATGAAAAATTTGCTCATAAATATTATGATGAAATTGGTTTGGGAATAGATTTTACTGCTAGGGATTTACAGCAAAAACTTAAAGAAAAAGGTCTGCCATGGGAAAAAGCTAAGGCCTTTGACGGTTCGGCAGTAGTTGGGAATTTTATTTCTAAATCTGCTTTATCAGAGTTGGATAATATAGATTTTAGCCTAATGAAAAATGATGAAATTGTTCAAAAAGGCAACTCTTCTTTGATGATGTATTCAATCGATGAGATTATTTCTTATGTGTCACAATTTTTCACATTAAAGATCGGAGATCTTATTTATACCGGAACACCTGCAGGAGTAGGTAAAGTTAAAGAGAATGATACCCTGAAAGGATTTATTGGTACGGAGGAAATGTTTAAGATCAAGGTTAAGTAGTAGAAGTTTATTGTGGATTAACTTTTTGTAAGTTTCTTAAATTGTTTCTCAGTTAGTATTACTACAAACAATTTTAATATGGAGTAACTATATTGGAATTTTTTTCCAAAATAGAGAAAATATCTATATCTTGCATCTACACAATTGCTTATGTTTAGATTTGTTAAAAGAGAATTGGTGCCAGCACTATAATTGTTCTTCTATTAATATTTCGGCGCTTAATATGATTTAATAAAGATTCAAATGAAGAGTACTAAAATATTTGTCGTTGAGGACGATGTGATATATGCGAAGCTTCTGGAACATAAATTGAAACAGGACCCTACAAACCAAGTTGAAATTTATACAAATGGTTCGGATTTATTAAATAATTTATATAAAAAACCCGCATTAATTACTCTTGATTATAAGCTTCCGGATATTCCGGGAGAGGAAGTTCTTGAAAGTGTATTGAAAAATTACCCTGATATCCCCATTATAGTTATATCGGGACAAGAAGATATTAAAACTGCAGTATCGTTACTGAAAGAAGGAGCTTATGATTATGTAGTTAAGGATGATGAGGCAATAGAGAGGATTGAAAATTTAATTGTAAATATTAAAGAGAAGCTTGCCTTATCACAAGAAGTAGACCTTCTTAGAAGTCAGATAATAGATAAGTACGGTTTTGATAATCTAGTAGGGAAAAGTAGCGTGATGCAGAAAGTTTATCATACAATGACTAAGGTTGTAGGGACTAATATTAATGTATCGCTGCATGGAGAAGTAGGCACGGGAAAAGGGCTTATTGCGAAAACTATTCATTATAATTCTTTAAGAAAAGAAGCGCCATTCATTACGGTTGATTTACGGGCAATAAAACCTGAAAATATTGATGCGGATCTTTTTGGACTTGATAAAAGTATGACTGCTGATGGTGCTATGAAGCTGGGAGATCTGGAAAGAGCAAATGGAGGGACTATTTTCTTTGAGGGCTTTGAAGACATAGATGAGCAATTACAGTTTTACATACAGAAGATTCTTCAGAATAAAGAAATTGTCAGAGTAGGGGGAGTAGAATCTATACCTATTGATATAAGAGTTATAATGTCGTATAATGGAACTCTTTCGGATTTAGTAGTTAAAGGTAAAATTAGAGAGCAACAATATTATCGTACAATGGGAGTGCCAATCGAAATACCTTCATTACGGGAAAGAGAGTCTGATATTATACTTCTGGCAAAGAAGTTTATGGATGGTTTTGTGAAAAGTAATCAAATGGAGACAAAGATTCTTACTAAAGATGCCCAGACAAAATTGTTGAATTATCCGTATACCGGTAATGTGCAGGAGTTAAAGGCTATTGTGGAGTTGGCAACAGTAATGTCGTCAGAGAATATAATTATGGATGAAGAT
The DNA here is from genome assembly GCA_039714315.1 of Bacteroidota bacterium. NCBI lineage: Bacteria > Pseudomonadati > Bacteroidota > Bacteroidota bacterium. The sequence continues at coordinate 13,958 of JBDLJM010000072.1, forward strand.
ATTAGTTTCAATTCGTCTAATAACTTAACAGAATTTCTTTTCGAAGAAAAAACATTGAAGGATTACACTAGAGGGATAATCAAACATTTTTTGGAAAAGTACGATAACAATGTTCTTTTAGTGGCTGATAAATTGGATGTGGGGAAATCTACAATTTACAGAATGATAAAAAATAACGAGATATAGTTTGGAGATTTTATAATGAAGAGAGAATATGATTTATCAAAATTGGAGGAACTAGCCGATGGTGATCGGGAATTTGTCATTGATATAGTTTCTACCTTTCTTGATCATGCTCCTATACAAGTTAAGGAAATAGAAGAAGCATTTGAACAGGCAGATTATAAAATGCTTGGGGATGTGGCGCATAAACTTAAGCCCTCACTTGATCTTATGGGGATTGATTCACTTTATAAGGTGATAAGATTGATTGAGCAATGTGCCAAAGAAGAAACTAAACAGAAAGAGTTACCTCGTATTATTAATGAGTTTACCAGTATTTTTGAAAAGGTTTTGGATGAAATAAAAAGTGATTATTCCTCACATTAATAAAATTCAAGAAGTCTTTTATAAAGTTTATTCACCGGTAAGCCGACAACATTGAAATATGATCCTTCAATTTTATCAATTCCAATCAGTCCGATCCATTCCTGTATACCATATGCACCGGCTTTATCATAGGGTTGATAGTTCTCGATATAAAATTCTATTTCTTCGTCAGACAGATCTTTGAAATTGACTTTAGTAATACTGAAATCACTTAGTTTTTTATCCTTTGATTTGATTGTAAATGCTGTTATAACTTCGTGACTTTTTCCTGAAAGCCTTTTTAGCATCTCGAAAGCATCTTCTTTATTTACGGGTTTCCCCAGTGCTACATTTTCAAGCCATACTATTGTGTCGGATGTAACTAATATTTCATCCTGATCAAGATCATTAAAAGCTCCGGCTTTTTTTTCTGAAATATAGATCGCAATTTCTTCTCTTTTTAAGTTGTCAGGATAACTCTCATCAATTTCCTTTAATCTGATTTCGAAGCTAAGGCCCAGCTCTCTGAAGAACTGCTGTCGTCTGGGTGATCCTGATGCCAGTAATATCTTCTTTTTGGAATTGTTGCTAATTAACATAAATAATTTTAAAAATTAATGTGAAAACAAAAATAGAGCTTATTCCTGTAAACATAATAAACTTCAGTAAGTTACTAAGTTTTTTAAAGTCTGATTTCTCATTGGATAAATTAATTTTGATCAAAAAATATAATAAAGGAAGTTCAATAAATATCATTACATAAGAAATAGAATACACTTGTTGCGACAGGAAGTTGAGTGAATAGTAAAATATCGCAATCAAGGGGATAAGAGTAATTATCGAAGTGATTTTCTTTGTCCATTCAATTCCGAATTCAACAGCTAAGCTTTTCACATTAAACTTTCTGTCTCCTTTTATATCTTCCATATCTTTAACAATTTCTCTGATAAGAGTAATGAAAAACGCAAACCCGGCATAGGTTCCAATAACTTTAAAAGCCTGTGATATAACCTCGATGTTATCTTCTTCTATTGCAGGCAGTAAATCGTAAAGTGCAATTATGAAAATACTTAAACCAGCCAGAATTGATATTAATAAGTTGCCAATAATAAAGCTTCTTTTCAGAGTCATAGCGTACTGGTATAGCAGAAGCGATGAAGCTACATATATGAAAGCAAAGTTAAGATGTCCTATTATGTACGAAAGATAAAACCCAAGGGCTAATCCCAACGTGTTAAATGCGAAGTAGATGTTGAATGCAGTATTCTTACTTACATATTTTCCAATAATAACTTTTTTTGGTTTATTAATTGTATCGATCTCAACATCGTAAATATCATTAATAATATATCCTGCAGCGCTTATAAAAATTATACTCGCCATGAATAGTGCAAATTGGATATCGTCTAAGAATGTCGGAATATTAAGAGTAGTAAGAAAGAAAAATTTTATAAGTATAAAGATGTATGCAATCATCAACAGATTTTTCCATCTAACTAATTGAAGGTATTTCATTATTTATATTTAATTGTTTAGTTGAATTATCGAGATATCATTTACTTTTACCAGTAACCAGTAACCAGTAACCAGTAACCAGTAACCAGTAACCAGTAACCAGTAACCAGTAACCAGTAACCAGTAACCAGTAACCAGTAACCAGTAA